>JAOZLO010000053.1:4113-11358 GCA_029934775.1 Desulfocapsaceae bacterium | reverse complement strand
ATATCCCGTGCGAATACAATGGCAATGTACCTGAATAGAGTAGCACATCGCATGGATTCCCCTCTATCATATTTCAATGTAAACGATCTGTTGATAGAAGAACTGGCCTTAATGGAGCGGTTCAGTGCAATGAAAAATATTTCTTTTGAAAAAAATCTGCAAAAGGAAATCCCGTCCGTTCACAATAACCCCTCTTTATTACAGTTTGCAATATTCTCACTCGTGAATCAACTCATTGAAAAACTTGAGAATGGATCAGTCATTAAGTTCCTCTCATATGCAAAGGGGGAGGATGTTGAAATACATATAGCCTCGGCAGGGCCATTTCTCAGCCCTGATGAAGTTTTTGATTCTGGCCAGATATCTCAAATTCTGAATTTTGCCTCTGAAAAAATGGAGGCGAATTTCAATCAAACTGTATCTGAAGGTGAATACCTGAAGAATATTTTGATTATTCCTTCAAAAAAAGAGTGAATATTCTCTAACCGGATACTGCTGGTTCTTTTTTGCTGTGCTCGGATAATTTCAAGTCAGTTCATTTTGTTGCCTGGGACAAGTCGCCTGGGACAAAATTCCTGTATCAAGTTTGATACACCTTCTCTTCTTTTTTAGTACCTTACGCCTTAATTTCTCTAAGAAAAAACAAGAAGCCGAGGAATATATTTTGAAATATATAGTTACATAGACCCACAAGGTACTTATACCCCCTTTGTGGGGTGTTAAATATCTCAGTATCACTCCTGTCATTCCCTATACCTTCGTTCAAAATTTATAATTGACTATTCAGAGTGCAATATATATGGTCGAATATCATGTGTATACCACAGAGTAGAGTGAAGCCACGACATCATGGTTTTTCAAAGTAAGAGATATAACAGAGTACAAAACATGAGCGAAATCGCTGAAAAACAACGATCGGATGAAGGGATAGGTAATCCGGAAACATGGGTTGATTTGTACGCTGACTCTCTTTTTTGTTACGCTTTGCTTCGTATTGCCGATAAGGGGGTCGCTGAAGAACTGGTTCAGGAGACTTTTGTTGCCGCTCTGTCGACGCTTGGTAATAGTCAGTTCCGCGGCGAGTCAGCTGGAAAAACCTGGCTGACAGGTATCCTCAAACACAAAATATCTGACCATTTGCGAAAAAAGTATCGACACCAGGCTCAGTCGTTTGAAGATATAAATAATAATGAGATAGAGGACTCTTTCGATGTTAAGGGAAATTGGCGAGTAAAACCTGGCCTGTGGGGCATGGAACCTCATAAACGATATGAACAGCAGGAATTTATGGCTATTCTTGCCAACTGTATTTCCGGGCTTGGCGCACGACAGGCGGATGCCTTCAGGCTTCGGGAACTCGATGGTGAACAATCTGAAGAAATTTGTAAGGTATTGAATATCAGTCCGACCAATTACTGGGTGCTTATGCATAGAGCGCGTTTAGCGATGCGACGATGCATTGAGCGGTATTGGCCATTTGATTCCCAACGGAGGACAACACGATGAGAATGTGGATATTCAATTGTCGACATGTAGCAAGGCTCGTCTCAGAGTCCATGGACTATAAACTCAGTTTTGGTCGACGTCTGGGCATAAGATTTCACCTGCTTATGTGTAGCCACTGCGCTCGATACAAAAAGCAGCTCTATTTTATTCGACGGATAATAAGCAGCCACCCTTCGCTTATGAATGATACCACCCATCTGACCATGGATGAAAACGCTAAAAATCGTCTTCGTAAAATCATCTCAAAAAATAATCAAAGCAAGGATTAATCTCCATTATCTTTTTTTGTAAGGAACTGCAGGTTTGGTACGACAGAGTAGGCAAAGGGTTTATTTACATGCTTCTCTGAAACCTTACCTACGGGAGAAAGGATATGAAAAAATATTTAATTGTTTGTGCAGTTGTCGCGGTAGCATTTTCTTACTGGTTTTTTGACCTTGGTCGCTATTTGACTCTTGAAGAAATCAAGGCAGGTCAAATTCAAATCGACAGTTGGAGGGACGGCGCTCCCGTCCTGACCGGTTTTATCTTTTTTGTTCTGTATATTGCAGTTACCTCACTGTCGCTACCGGGAGCTGCGGTTTTAACGCTTGTGGCCGGGGCACTATTTGGTCTCATATGGGGAGTGGTGCTTGTTTCCTTCGCCTCTTCCCTTGGTGCAACTCTGGCCTTCCTGGTTGCCCGGTTTGTTTTACGCGACAGCGTTCAAAAACGTTTTGGGGATCGATTGCAGGCCGTTAACAGGGGGATTGAGCAGGAAGGTGCCTTTTATCTTTTCACCTTACGCCTCGTCCCGATCTTTCCATTTTTTCTTATAAACCTGCTTATGGGGTTGACACCGATTCGAACCCTTACATTCTACTGGGTCAGCCAGGTCGGGATGCTGGCAGGTACCGTGGTGTATGTAACCGCCGGTACCCAGTTGGCGCAAATTGACAGCATCAGTGGGATTTTATCTCCGGGGTTGGTGTTATCGTTTGCCGCTCTGGGAATATTCCCACTCATCGCCAAAAAAATTGTCGGCTCGCTTAAAAAACAGCGGGTGTATGCGAAATGGCAAAAACCTGCCAGTTTTGACCGTAATCTTATAGTCATCGGTGGTGGTGCGGCAGGACTTGTCAGCGCCTATATTGGTGCCGCTGTCAAGGCAAAAGTAACTCTGGTTGAAGCAGAGAAAATGGGTGGAGATTGCCTGAACTACGGTTGTGTACCAAGCAAGGCGTTAATAAAGAGTGCAAAAATTGCGCATCACATTCGCCATGGCGACGATTACGGTCTTGAGGCAGTTGAACCACGTTTCAGTTTTCGTAAGGTGATGGCCAGGGTTCATCAGGTGATAGCGACCGTAGAGCCCCACGACAGTGTCGAGCGTTATACAGAACTTGGGGTCGAGGTTCTTTCCGGATATGCAAAGCTGGTTGATCCCTGGACTGTGGAAATCAAGCAGAATGATGGACAGACAAAGCGCTTAACTTCCCGGGCTGTAATAATCGCCGCAGGTGCCCGTCCTTTTGTACCGCCACTACCCGGGCTCGATAGTGTTGACTATTTCACAAGCGATACTCTGTGGGATGCCTTTGCAAAACTGGATGAGGTGCCCAGACGTCTGGTTGTACTGGGGGGCGGTCCAATCGGCTGTGAGTTGTCCCAAGCCTTTTCCCGTCTCGGTTCACAGGTGTGGCAGATAGAAATGGGTTCGAGGATTTTAGTTCGGGAAGATAAGGAAGTTTCAGAGCTTGCACGAATCTCTCTGACTGAAAACGGTGTTCATGTACTGACAGAACATAAGGCACTCAGGTGTGAACGGGAAGAGAAGAATCAATTTATTGTTGTTGAACATCAAGGGCAGGAGCATCGAATCGAATTTGATGTCCTCATCTGTGCAGTAGGCCGGGCCGCCAGGCTCACAGGTTATGGCCTTGAGGAACTTGGGATTAGTACGGAACGAACTGTGGGGACCAATGAGTATCTGGAAACTCTTTATCCCAATATATTTGCAGCAGGTGATGTGGCAGGGCCCTATCAGTTCACTCATACAGCAGCCCATCAGGCCTGGTATGCTGCTGTAAATTCCCTTTTTGGTGAATTTAAAAAATTTAAGGTTGATTACTCAGTTATCCCCTGGACCACCTTTATTGACCCTGAGGTTGCACGGGTAGGTTTAAATGAGCAGGAAGCCAGTGAACGCGGCATCGCTGTCGATGTCACTCGATACGGTATTGACGATCTTGATAGAGCTATTGCAGACAGTGCCGCCCATGGTTTTGTCAAGGTACTCACTGTACCGGGAAAGGACCGTATCCTGGGTGTTACCATTGTGGGAGAACATGCGGGAGACCTCCTGGCAGAATTTGTCCTGGCAATGAAACATGGCCTGGGGCTTAAAAAGATCCTGGCTACCATTCATACTTACCCGACACTTGCCGAAGCGAATAAATATGCAGCCGGGGAATGGAAACGGGCAAATGTTCCGCAGAAATTGCTGGCCTGGGTTGAGAAGTATCATAACTGGAAAAGGAGATAAGTCATGATCCGGTATATATTTCTTGTCGTGCTCATAATAAAAAGTGCTGTTGCCCATGGAGCGGTATTTGATCATAGTCAATGGGATACATTGCTAAGAAGCCAGGTGGCTGTCCACCAGGATGGGAAAATCACCAAGGTTGATTATAAAGGTATGGCCGATAACCGTGGGGTATTGACCAACTACCTGGGCCAATTGACCAAGGTTACCCGGGAACAATTTGATATATGGCCTGATGCTGATCAGCTTGCCTTTCTTATCAATGCCTATAACGCCTGGACGGTGAATTTGATACTCACCAGATATCCCGATTTGCAGTCAATCAAAGATCTTGGTTCTCTTTTTCGATCACCGTGGAAAAAGAAATTTTTCCACCTGTTGGGCGAAATACGTTCTCTTGATGATCTTGAGCATAACCTCATCCGTGGTTCTAAACGGTACAACGACCCCAGGATACATTTTGCGGTAAACTGTGCCAGCATCGGCTGTCCTGCTCTCAGGAATG
Source organism: Desulfocapsaceae bacterium (assembly GCA_029934775.1). Lineage (GTDB taxonomy): Bacteria > Desulfobacterota > Desulfobulbia > Desulfobulbales > Desulfocapsaceae > Desulfomarina. Next base: position 6,823 of record JAOZLO010000053.1, on the reverse strand, counting down.
AAGCTTACTCGGGAGAGACGCTGGACGTACAATTATCTGAAGCAGCCGCATTGTTTCTCTCTGATAGGAATAGAAACAGGCTGAGTCATGGTGAATTACAGATTTCCAGTATTTTCAAATGGTATCGAGAAGATTTTGAGAGTGGCTGGCATGGTGCGGTAACTCTGTCAGGTTTTTTAGTGTTGTACAAGGACACGCTCGGATTAACCGATACCGAAGCCGACGAATTGGCGGCCGGCAATTTAACCGTGAGGTTCGTTGATTACGATTGGCGCCTCAATGGTATTGATTGACGATATGATTCTCGTTTACATATCGTTTCTTGAATAAGGCCCGAAGTTTTACAAGGAAACCTATAAAAATGAAAAAAAATTCAGCACATATATATCCCCAAACGATTCTTTCAAAGATAGATTATTCGATAAAAACAGATACGTTCAAGAAGATCGAAATCCGTATTATGCTGGTGTTCTGGTATCTGTATTTCTGTGTACGTGAGAGAACTGTGCCGTGGCACTTCTTTCAGCTTAACAGCAAGGATTTCAATGATGTTAAAGGGATTTTTTCCAAACTTGAAATGGACGCCCATATTCCTGATCAATGGCGATTAAAACAGTATTATTATAACAAAAAGAACGTGCCGGATGTTTTTCCCGTATTTCTCAAACCTGAATGGGGGCAAAATTCAAACGGCATTATCCGTGTGCATAATGCGGCCGAATACAGCGATGTTGGCCGATATATACGAGATACAGCTATGCCATATATCGTCCAGTATGCAGCTACAGGAAGAGAAGAGTTTGAGGTTTACTATTTGCGCTCACCTGAAAAGAGCCAGGAATATGGTGTTCTTTCAATTACCCGGGTGAAAAACAGAAGTGCGATGCGACATCCGATAAATTCAATATACAATCCTGAAACGGCTTACCAGGACGTTACTTCTACTTTCTCTGAACAGGAAAAACAGGATCTCTGGAACTATTTAAATGTCATAGGTGATTTTCGTATGGCTCGGGTATGCATCAAAGCTGATTCCAAAGAAGCGGTGCTGCGGGGTATGTTTCAGATCGTGGAGATAAACCTTTTCCTGCCGATGCCGCTGATACTCCTGGCTACCAATGTGGATGAGAAGAAAAAACATTGTTTGATCAGAGAGATAATGAAGATCGTGGCAAAACTGGTCAAAATAATACCCCATAATGAGACGGGAAAGTTAATTTTTTTAAGGAAGATGCAGGCCCATTACAAGAGTGTGCGATGAACTCTCCGGAAGGAGAGCTCTGTTCCCGAATTGATCGGGATTTTTTGGGGAGACAGAAAAGGGGGCTAAGAAAGCCCCCTTTGAAGATCGTGCCTGCTACCTCAGAACCATAATCCAGTCAAAAGGATCGTCTGCTTTTCCGTACTGGATGTTTGTAAGTTCGGTATAGAGTTTTGCAGCAAAAGGTCCTACATTTCCATCACCAATGGTGATTTCTTTGCCTTTGAATTTAATCATTCCAACAGGTGAAATTACAGCGGCAGTTCCGGAACCAAAAACTTCTTTGAGCGTGCCTTTTTCATGGGCTTCATAAATCTCGTGGATGCTGACTTTTCTTTCACTGACTTTTGAACCCCAGGACCGGGCAAGTTTTATAACAGAGTCTCTTGTAATTCCGGACAGGATACTTCTATTCAATTGAGGGGTAATAAGTTCATCACCGATTAAAAAGAAGATGTTCATCGCTCCAACTTCTTCAACATACTCCAGGTCAACTCCGTCAAGCCACATTACTTGTGTGTATCCATCTTTGTTTGCAAGATCAGTAGCATAGAGACTTGCGGCATAATTTCCGGCTGTTTTAGCCTGGCCTACTCCACCCCTTATCGCACGAACATAATCTGTTGTTACCCACATTTTTACAGGATCAAATCCTTCAGCATAATATGCGCCAACAGGTGAAAGGATGATAAAAAATCTGTATGTATGTGATGGACGAAGGCCTATATAAGGATCCATCGCAATTATGGTCGGGCGAATATAGAGGGAGGTTCCTGGTGCACCGGGTATCCAGTCTTTTTCAATGTTTATCAGTTTGAAAAGTGCTTCAAGGATAAATTCTTCGTCGAAGTCAGGTATACAGAGCATATGGCCGGACTTATTAAACCGTTTTAAATTATCCTCTGGCCTGAAAAGTTGAATTTCCCCGGAATCAGTTTTGTATGCCTTCAGACCTTCGAATATTGCTTGAGCATAATGAAGAACCATTGTCGAAGGGTCCATTTCGATAGGTCCGTACGGCTCAATGCGTGGGTTGTGCCATCCTTTTTCGGGATTGTAATCCATGTTAAACATGTGATCAGTAAAAAAAGTTCCAAAGCCTAATGTGGAATCTTCGGGGTGCTTTTTTAATTTGTCTGCTTTTTTGATTGTAATTTCCAAAGTAACCTCTAAGCCATAGTGTTGTCCGTTTATAAGTCTTTTTTAAAACACAGCATTCTATTTATTAATTTATGATTGTGAAATCAAGTATAATGTTTATTTGTACCAAATCTACACAGTAACATTCAAGAGATGATTTCACCGCGTGATGACACTGCTCTGACTCCCTCTCCTTCCGGATAGCGCGTAACTTTCGGGTAGACCATATTATTTGTTCATTGCGAGTGGTGCAGTGAGTGGCAGTGTTGATTTTGTTAACATATTGATTATACACCATAAATATTTTCT
>JAOZLO010000053.1:0-4103 GCA_029934775.1 Desulfocapsaceae bacterium | reverse complement strand
GCGTAACTTTCGGGTAGACCATATTATTTGTTCATTGCGAGTGGCAGTGTTGATTTTGTTAACATATTGATTATACACCATAAATATTTTCTTTTCTTGCAAAATAAGATCTATTTTGGTAAGTGTCTTCAGGGCGAAGAGATCGCCTGAGTATTTCGATGTTGGGTAGGTGATTGCAAACAACTACGCTATGACGCATGATGGCGTATTATTCTTGCTAACTCAGGGAAAAATCGGGGTTATGTGAAATTTTGGATAAATTAATTATCGGTGGAATATGAGAAAAGACATTATTGAGGTGAGATGGCACGGGCGTGGGGGGCAGGGGGCAATTACTGCGGCTAAAATTGTTGCTAATGCTGCGTTCGTTTCTGGTTACAAAGGCGTTGTTATGGCTCCGACATTTGGAACAGAGAGAAGAGGGGCACCGGTGTCAACGTCTCTTAAAATCTCAAAGAAAAAAATATATGACCTTTCGCCAATTACGACACCTGACATAGTGGTTGTTTTAGATCATTCTCTTTTAGAGGAAGTTAATGTTATCGACGGATTAAAAGAAAATGGCCTTGTAATTCTAAATGGGTACAAACCGCTTTCCGAATATAAATTTGAAGGGATGAGGGTTGCTGTTTCTGATGTGACAACACATGGTGTTACGGCAGGACTGCCGCCCGGCGTGGTTAACTCAGGAATAATCGGAGCATTTGCTAAAGCAAGCGGGCTTGTTGATATTGCAATTCTCATACCGATAATTGAAAAAGAATTTATTGGGAAAAAACCGGAAAAAAATGCAAGAGCAGCCCAGATTGTCCATGACAATACGGTAGTTGGAGGTATATAAATGAAAACCAGAGAATTTGCTGATAAAATATCACGGAGTGAACCTGGCCCCGGGGACGGTGGAAATACCGGGTCATGGCGTGTTTTACGCCCTGTAATAAACCTTGAAGCCTGTATTCCAGTGAAGTTGAACAAAAAAGCCTGTTTTAACTGCTGGCTTTATTGTCCCGACTGTGTTGTCTCAAAGACGATTCCGCCTGTTATTAATTTTGACTATTGTAAAGGCTGCGGTATCTGTGCTGAAGAATGCCCCGCAGGAGCTATCAGTATGGTTGACGAGTCAACACCTATCGAGGAGGGGAAATAATACCATGCATATTATAGAATCCGGAAACGCAGCAGCAGCAACAGGTGTGAAGCTTGCCCGTGCGCAGGTAATTGCTGCGTATCCCATTACCCCGCAGACACCTTTAACTGAAAAATTATCAGAATTTGTCGAATCGAAAGAACTTGATGCCGAATATATACTGGTTGAGAGTGAGCATAGTGCAATGGCTGTCTGTATTGCCGCATCAACTGCGGGAACAAGAGCTTTTACAGCTACAAGTGCAAATGGTCTTCTCTATATGAGTGAACAACTGCACTGGGCAGCCGGAGCAAGACTGCCTATCGTTATGTGTGTTCCCAACAGGGGGATCGGAGCTCCATGGACAGTGTGGAATGACCAGCAGGATACCATATCCCAAAGAGATGTCGGCTGGATACAAATTTATGCCAACGACCATCAGCAGATAATTGATTCGGTGATAAAGGCATTTCGATTGGCACAGACTGTAAGTATCCCTGTGATGGTTTGCTATGACGGCTATCTTCTTTCCCATACATACATGCCGTTTGACCAGCCGGACCAGAGTAAAGTGGATTCTTTTCTACCGGCTTTTGTTCCTGCCCATTTTCTTGACCCGGAAAATCCCGGGAACTTTAATGCTATTACACTTCCCGACGTGAGGCCTAATTCAGACGGCATAGCTCCAGGTTATATTGAAATCCGTAGCAATTTGCATGAGGATCTTCGTGCCGCACTTGATACGTATATAGATATTGACAAAGAATTTGAAAAAGAATTTGGCAGAGGAGGGAATCCGCTTGTGGAAGAGTATGAATGCGATGATGCCGACTTTGTTGCCGTGTGTATTGGCTCCTTGTCTTATCAACTCAGGGATGTTATTGATATTATGAGAAATGATGGAGTGAAAATCGGTGTTATGGGTGTTCAGATGTATAGACCGTTTCCCGATAAGGTAATCGTTGATGCTCTCTCGGGAAAAAAATGCGCAATTGTTTTCGAAAAAGCATTGAGCTACGGAAATCAGGGAGCACTCTATGGTGATATCAAATCGGCACTTTATAACAGTGATAAGAGACCTTTTGTTCATAACTATCTCCTGGGTCTCGGTGGAAGAGAAATAAAGACCCAGCAGCTCCTGGATGCTCTAACTGAATCATGCACATCTCCTGAAACTATTGGAGATACTCCCCGTTGGATCGGCTTAAAACTGTAGAGAAAATATTATGGAAAATAAAACAACTATATTAAACCTGACCGAAGATGAATTTGTCCATTCCGGAACCCGCGCCTGTACTGGGTGTGGGCTTTCAATCGTATATCGTATGGGAGTTAAAGCTCTTGGAAAGGACTCAATTCTTGTGGTACCTCCGAGTTGCCTCACAATGCTCCAGGGAATATACCCCGTTGCATCAGCAAAACTTCCAAGTATTAACGTGACTTTTGCCTCAACCGGAGCTGCTGCAACCGGAGTCCGTGCTGCAATGAAAGCATTGAAAAAAGATAACGTAAATGTCGTAGCGTGGGCAGGTGATGGCGGTACTGGCGATATTGGAATTCAGGCACTCTCCGGAGCATGCGAAAGAGGTGAGGATCTCATTTATATCTGCTATGATAATGAAGCATATATGAATACAGGCGTCCAGAGATCCGGTACCACCCCCAAGGGTGTATTAACCACAACAACACCGATTGTTGGTAAACTGCAGGAGAAAAAAGATATCCCGGCAATTATTGCAGCTCACGGGATTGATTATGTCGCAACAGCTTCGGCGGCATATCCTTTGGATTTATATGATAAAGTTAAAAAAGCTACGACACTCTCCGGAACCAAATATATTCATGTTCATACACCTTGTCCTCCAGGGTGGAGTTTTGACACACGATATACAATTAAAATTGGAAAGCTAGCCATAAAAACAGGTCTATTTGATTTGTATGAAATTGAAAATGGTGCATTTCAACTTACCGGGCCGTCAAAAAGGCTTGTCGGCAAAGAACGAAAACCTGTTACAGATTATTTTAACACCCAGGGGAGATTCAAATCTCTTGATGAAGAAATGGTCAAAACAGTTCAGGATCAAGTTGATGCCAAGTGGGCGAATTATTAATTGATCTCATCCGAGTTCTCTCTGAAACTTTTTAATCTCAGTATGTTACAGAAATAAAGGGTCAGTACTGTCCATTTAGAAAATTGCATAGTTCAATAAACGGCCAGCGGCGCCTCCTGCAAAATAGCAATCGGACAGTACTGTTAAAGAGTGATGTGTTGTTTTACGATATGTAGCATGCTTTCTTAGAAAAGTTAAAATGTCTATCCCTGGATAACTTTCCAGGATCAGGTTATCTCACAAAAGATGCGATTCTCCTCATCAGTGTCATGTTGTTTTTTCGGGCTATACTGACTATTTCATTGAAATTCAGACCGAATTGTTGGCTTCGTTTTTTCAGTTCTTTTTTCTCTAAGCAGATGTTTGGCCATGGGATCTTCCCTGACAGGGAGAGAGTAATTTTATTTCCACGCTCTGGTACCGGCAGAAAAAGTTGACTGGTGAAGTGGGTGGCAAGAAGAGCCCTGGTCTTCTGGAGTAGTGTACTGTCGCTACTCCAGATGTTGCAGCTGACTACGCCATTTGGGGTAAGGTTGTCAGCGCATAATTGGAAAAACTGATTCGAATATATCGTTGGCGCCATTCCCTGATGATTGAAGGCATCGATCAGAATCAGGTCGTAAGGATTTTTTGTATGATTTTTTAGAAATTGATAACCATCTTCACAGTGGATAGTGATTGTGTTGTTTTCCGGAAGATGGAAATATCCTCTGGCGGCATTGATTACATGTTGAGAATGATCAACAGCGTCTACACGACAATGGGGGAAATGGTGGTGGAAAAAACGAACAAATGAGCCGGAACCGATGCCTATAATCAATATGTTTTCCGGTTCCGGATGAATGAGTAACGCCAGAAGCATATAT
>JAOZLO010000052.1 GCA_029934775.1 Desulfocapsaceae bacterium | reverse complement strand
GGGTTATTCCGTATCGTTTCCGGGCGTTATCACTGATAAAACATTGGATTTTATCGAGGCAGTTCTCTTCCTCAAAGATTTGAGCCAGTAAAGGCAGGGCTACCGGCGATGTGAAAATGCCGGCAGCACATCCGACGCATTCTTTTTTGTGTCGCGGATGGGGGGCGGAATCGGAGCCGAACATGATTTTTTCGTTTCCGCTGAATACTGCTTCACGCAGTGCTTCCCGGTCGGATGGGGTCTTAGCGATTGGTTTACAGAAAAGATCGGGCTGCATCAAACCGCCAACAACATCATCAAGTGTGATCATAAGATGGTGGAGGGTGATGGTTGCCGATACGTTGTTAAATTTTTCTAGAAAGCGTACTGCTGCTTCAGTGGTAATATGCTCCATTATTATATGCAGTTTGGGGAAATTCCTGGCAATTCCCTGATAAACAGAAAGAAAATCCTGCTCTCTTTTCATGACGAAACCATCAGTTTCCCCATGCACCAGCAGGGGGATTCCCAGTTCCTGCATTGTGTCCAGGGTTGTTTCGATAGCTGTAAAATCGGTTACTCCGTTGTCGCTTTGTGTTGTTACGCCCGCCGGGTACAGTTTGATGCCAATGATATGTTTCTTGGCAGATTCAAGTTCTGATCGGCTGTAGGGACGGAAAAAAAGGGTCATGTATGGCTCAAAAGACTCGCCTGCGCAGGCTGTGGTAATTTCATTCCGATATTGCTTGAGTTTTTTCAGCGAATCGATCGGTGAGATGAGGTTCGGCATGATAACTGCACCGGCGAATGATTTGGCTGAGAAAGGGGCTACCAGCCGCAGCATCTCTGCTTCCCTCAGGTGAAGGTGCATGTCCAGTGGGGAATTGAGTGTTAAATCCATTATTATTTGACCTTTTCTTTTACCCAGGACTTGAAATGAATTGTAAGGTTTTGTACACTTCGTCCTTATAAAGGTATTTAAATTATCATATTGAAATGACAATAACTATATAGTATTTGAGGACTTATTTCATTAATTTAATGAGTATTCTGCACGGCAGAGGATTGTTTTTTGAGATGATCTTAAAAAACAATTGCTTATCACCAACTGAGGAGAGCTTGTAATGTCACAGAGAGTTGCTGTTATCACCGGTGCTGCCAGCGGCATTGGTCTGGCTATCGCTGAATCTCTTGCAGGGGATAACTATCGAGTGGTTATGGCTGATGTGAATAAAATAGAAGGGCAGCACCAGGCCAATCGGCTTGGTGCGTATTTCGTCCATGCCGATCTGACAGAACGTGTTGCCTGCCGGGCATTGATCGACGCGGCTAAGTCCCAATATGGTTCAGTTGATGTTCTGGTTAACAATGCCGGTATTCAGCATGTAAGCCCGGTAGAGAATTTTCCCGAGGATAAATGGGACTTCATAATAAGTCTTATGCTCACCGCTCCTTTTCTGCTTACCAGGTATGCATGGCCATATATGAAGGCGTCTGGGTGGGGGAGAATCATTAATATCGGTTCAGTTCATGGTATACGTGCAAGTGAGTTTAAATCAGCTTATATCAGCGCTAAACATGGGCTTATGGGACTGACTAAGACTGCTGCTCTGGAAGGTGGTCCCCACGGTATAACTGTTAATGCCATCTGTCCTGGATATGTGCGTACGCCATTGGTCGATAACCAGATCGACGCGCTGGCAAAATCCCACTCAGTCTCCAGGGATGAAGTCATCGGCAGCATCATGCTCAAGAAGGCTGCTGTCAAAAGGATGATTGAACCGAATGAGATCGGTGCCGCGGTTTTGTATCTCTGTTCCGATGCTGCCGGCTGTATGACCGGTACTGATTTTACCATCGATTGTGGCTGGTCCGCCTGCTGAACTATTCGATATCTACCGTAAATTGCTCACCGTTGTAGTCCAGGACCACACCAGTCCAGGTGATTTCAACTAGTTTGATAGTTTCGTCGAGTCTGTCTCCTTCTCGGAGAATAGTATCGTTTATGATGATCATTCGTTTTGTCGGGTTTTCTGAGTAGGTGTGCCCTGCAAGATGGAGATCTGGGATAGCCGCTCGTATTGAGCCTGAAAGGTCTTCTAAATTGGGGATATCGCCCTTTTCCTCTGAAGGATTTGCTTTATCAGTCAGCACAGTTAATTTTTTTGAACGGGCTGTTATAACGGGTGACGGGGGAGGGGATATGTTGTTTTCTTTCAGAGGCTCTGTTTTAGATACCGACGGTCTGTTTAATTCCGGTTCGGTAATTGTTATTCTGGTCTCTTCCTGAAGTATCTGTAAATCTGTATTTCTGGAATTTTTTGACCAGTACCATGTTATTGCCGAAATACAGACGAGCAGGATGAGACCTGCAGCCATGAAAACAGATTTTGCCCGCTTACCGCTGGAGCGGTTCAAAGGTGTGGCAAGAGAAGGGTCATGTATGGAGTTGAGGCTGGGAACTTTCCCCCGTTGTCGTTCTCTGTCCGATTTTTTCAGCGCATCTAAAATATACGACATGAGCCCGATCTATTTTTCTGGTTTGAGTTTAACAGAATTTTCTCCATTCAGATCTGGATTTATATCTTCCTTTAAAGCAGTATCATAATGTACAGGATTAATAATTATTACACGTTGCCGCGGTGACTGTGTATTCTTTTTGGGTGCCGGGGTTTCCGGTTTTGTCGCCTGTTGTGTCTCCGTTGTGGGCGATTGAAAAAGAAGAGGATCGCGAGTCATATAATAATATCCTGCCGGTAAACATACTCCAAGCAGTAGAAACAGCAGGGCGAGTGTCAGTCGTTTCGGTGAAAAAAGAGATTGGTTCTGTCCGTTTGATACCTCCCTTGCCGCTTTTTTAATTATTTTCAGATCGACATGGTTTTTGTTTTCTGCATAAGCCCCCAGAAGTCCGCGATCGCACAATATATTTATTATTCGAGGGATACCTTTTGAAGTTTTAACTATGTGTTTGATTGCTCTCGCAGAAAAGAGTGAACTGCCGGGTCCACCAGCTATGTTGATCCTGTGGTGGATATATTTTTCTACATCACCCGGCTGTAATGGCTGGAGATGGTATCTCGAAGTGATACGCTGGTTGATCTGGGTGAGTTGTGGACTGCTCAGTATATCCCGTAACTCAGGCTGACCAAGGAGTACTATCTGTAATAATTTATGGGTGTTTGTCTCAAGGTTCGTGAGTAGTCGCAGTTGCTCCAGCACCTTGATGTCGAGGTTTTGTGCCTCGTCAATTAACAGTGCAGTACTCTTGCCTTTAGAATGCGCGTCAAGGAGGTAACTGTTCAGGTTATCGATGTATGTTTTGGCTGAAGACGAATTGTTGGGGACAGGAATATGAAGTTCTTCACATATTGTTTTGAGCAGTTCGGCAATTGTCAGTACAGGATTGAGAATCAGTGCGATGTTTGTTTTTTCCGGGATTTGTTCTATGAGACAGCGACTGACTGTCGTTTTTCCCGTCCCCACATCTCCTGTTAACAATATCAGGCAGCCATCGCTGCTGATACCATAGAGAAGGTGGGCAAAAGCCTCACGATGCAACTTGCTCATGTAGAGATATCTGGGGTCAGGAGCTATTGCAAAAGGCTTTTCTTTCAGGTCAAAATATTGAGTATACATGAGGTTTGTACATTAATTGAAAAACATGTTTACAAACAGAAAATTCGCTCCTTGTTATCCGGAAAACCAAATAGTAATATACTATACGATATAAGGTGAAAACTCAAACATTGCTGTTTTCTTTAGATGGCGTTGCAAAATATTTTGCTATAGATTCGGGTATCTGCCATGCCAGTATATGAATACCGAGCTCTTGATAAAAAAGGAAAGAATACAAAGGGGATAATTGATGCCGAAAGTGAGTCGCAGGCCAGATTGAAACTTCGCTCTTCAGGGAAATACCCTGTTTCTATTAAAGAGAGCAGGAGTAAATCCGGATCTGCCGGGAAAAGAGGCGTCTCTTTAGGCCTTTTTGAGCGGGTATCGGCTGAGGAAATAACTGTTCTGACAAGACAACTGGCAACGTTGCTGGGTGCTGGTATTCCGCTGATCCAGGGTCTTAGCTCTCTCGTTGAGCAGACAGTAAATGCAACTTTGAAAAGGGTTATTGCCCAGATTAAAGAGTCAGTAAATGAGGGGAATACGCTTACCCAGGCAGTTGCAGAGCACCCGAAATTGTTCTCTTCTGTCTATATTAACATGGTGCGGGCCGGAGAAGCATCCGGTTCACTCGATGTGGTTCTAGAGAAGTTGGCCGATTTTGGCGAAAAGCAGGAGGCTCTTAAGGGAAGGCTACGCGCTGCTTTGATCTATCCTATTTTTATGGCATTTATCGGTACGGCAATTCTTTTTGTTTTGATCACTTACATTGTTCCTAATATTACGCAAGTTTTTACTGATATGGACAAGGTATTACCGCTGCCGACTCTTTTTCTCATTGCCTTGAGTGATATTCTTAAAGACTACTGGTGGGGTCTGCTCGCTACAGGTCTTCTGGTTGTTATTGGTACTAACTGGTTTGTACAGAGAGAATATGGTCGTAGTCAATGGGATATTGTTAAACTGAAGAGCCCTGTGATTGGACCGGTTGTCCGAAAAGTACTTCTGGCCAGATTTGCTTCTACTCTGGGGAGTTTGCTTGGCAGCGGTGTAGGTCTTATGACTTCAATGGGGATCGTGCGTACATTGATAGATAATGTCCATGTCGCTGGAGTAATTGACGACACCATGGTGCAAATTCAGAAAGGTCAGAATATGGCTGACTCTCTCTCTTCTTCTGAATGGTTTCCTCCCATGTTTGTTCAGATGATTGCTGTTGGTGAACAGAGTGGGAATCTCGAGCAGATGCTGAAGAAAGTTGCAAAAGCTTATGAGAGAGAGGTGGAAACAGCAATAATGGGTATGACCTCATTGATAGAACCTGTTATGATAGTGGCAATGGGAGCTGCTGTGGGTTTTGTAGTTCTCTCTATCCTGCTGCCTATTTTTGAGATGAATCAGATGATTGGGTGATAGTTCATTGGTTGTTTATGAATATTTGTGTATAATTAGTATTGGTTGTGTTTATTGTCCTGAGTTGTAATCCAGTGTCTTTTTTTGACAACATACAGATTAGAATAGAGGTTGGATATGAAAAATATGAGACAAATAAAACAGATACTGAAAGGGTTCTGGCCTGCTGTCCTCTTCTGTTTCCTGTTCGCGGTTCCCGCTTCAGGCGTTGATATGATCAATACTGAATTTGGGGATGACGGATTCACTGTAAAAGATTTTGGAATTGGCGACGACGAGGCACTTGCACTTGCTGTGCAGCCTGACGGTAAACTCCTTGCAGCCGGGTATAGCAGTAACGGTGCAGTAATGAATATGAGTGTGGTTCGTTATCTGCCGGATGGAACTCTTGATATTGATTTCAATTATGATGGTGTGTTCACTCTCAGTATGGGGTCAGGAGATACTGTTGCCCGTGACTTGGTCGTGCAGGATAGTGGCAGGATTCTTGTCGTCGCTTCCAGCTTTGATGTGGAGCCAGGGCTTGCTGTTGTGGCTCTCACAGCTGATGGTTATCTGGATGCAGGTTTTGGTGATAACGGTCAGGTGGTTTTTCCTGTTGTTGATGGAGCGGTTGTCACTGCTGATCTCAAAGTTGCTGTTGATGGCTCGATTATTGTGGGGGCGACGATAGAGGGCAGCGATTCAACCAGGTCTCCGTTTTTTGCAAAAATGAGTGGTGAAGGTGAGTTTGCTGATGACTTTGGTGAAGATGGTTTTCTTCGATATGAGCAGGATTATGATATCGAATCACACGCTTTTGTTTTGATGGATGAGGGTAAACTTCTCGTTGCAGGTTCCATCGAGCAGGATGAAATCATGCATGCCGGGTTGTTGAGGTTTAACTCAGATGGATCCATTGATGTAACATTTGGCAATAGAGGAGAATTGATTCTGGAGATTGGGGAGGACGGGTCGATTGTAAATGACCTTTGGGCAGAGTCGAACGGAAGTTTTTTGCTTGCCGGATCTGTAGGAAACGAGGGATTCCGTCAGGCATTTGCTGCCCGTATGATGGAAAATGGGGAGTTGGATTCTTCTTTTGGTGGCAGTGGGCTGTTCATGAGTAATCTTGAATATGATAATGTCGCTCATGGTGTTACCGTGCAGCAGGATGGAACTGTTGTGCTGGTAGGTTTTGGTGCCTCGGGTCAGGGGAAAGACGTCATTGTCTGGAGTATCCCAGAAGATAATGTGTTCTCATTTTCGAGTGGGGATGAGGTAATACTGGATGCTGAGCAGCAGATTGTATTGCGGGAATTATCACTGCGCGAGGACGATGTTGAGCTGACCGATAATGATGCCCTGGTAGACCAACTGTCAGAATTTGTCGCACCACCTATCATCACAGATATTGCCAACAGTGATGACACAGGTTATGCGCTAGTGGCGCTTTCATCCGGACAGGTTGTCGTTGCAGGTTCTTCGAGTAATGGTACCGATAAAGATTTTGTTCTTGTTGAATACACAAGCGAAAATACAGGTGCAGCACAGGCAGGAAATTCATCAGGGGGAGTTACAACAGGTGATCTGAAGGTTATCACCAGCCCGATAATCGATGTTACACGGGTTGGTGCTGTAACCGGGGGAACTATTTTTCTTACAACCAGGCTTTCGTGTGAAACATCATGTACTGAGCAATGCAGGGATTATTACGACAATGATCAAATGAGTGAAGACAATGATCAAATGAGTGAAGACAATGATCAAATGAGTGAATACGACTGTTCCATCACTGATTTTTATGCTGCATGCTATGATCCATGCCAGGAAAAGAGGACCATCACGAAAAGGGGCGTTGTTTTCAGTGTATATCCAAATCCAACCTACAGGGAAGGCAATACGCTCTCTTCCGATAATGACGATAAATCGTATGTTTACGATACTGTTCGCTCGGGGCAGACAGAAGATGGTCCCGGGACGGGTGTATATGGTAGCGATATTCAGAGGATTACCCCCGATGTTACTTATTATGTCCGGGCATATGGAGTTCTCTACTATGATGGAGTTCTAGAAGGTGATGATCAGACGGTTATCTATGGCAATCAGCTGACTTTTAAGACAAATGATGCCTGCTTTATTGCAACTGCCGCATATGGTACGATTCTGGATGGCCATGTGACACTCCTACGTCAGTTTCGGGATATCTATCTGATGCCAAACAGTCTGGGTCGGAAAATCATTGGGGTATACTATCATTTTTCTCCTGGGATAGCAGATATCGTAAGTAATAACATGCTATTAAGGTATATGGTTCAGGTGGTATTGTGGCCATTTATCGGGTTTGCTCTATTTATGCTCAAAGTTTCTTTAACGACAAAAATTGCAGGGATATTGCTGGCTGTCCTGTTAGGTGGTTTTTTCCTGAGGCAGCAGACCAGCATTCAAAAAAATTGACACTCATGCAAAGACAGACACAAAAACTACGATCTGTAAAAACAGTAGCTGAATCTGGTTTTACCCTTATTGAGCTGCTGGTGGTGCTTGTTATTATTGGTATTCTGGCAGGCTATATAGGTCCCAAGATTATGGGACATCCGGAAGAGGCCAAAAGAACAAAAGCCACAATACAGATCCAGGGTATAGAAACTGCATTGAAGATGTATAAACTGGATAACGGTGTTTATCCCTCAACCGAGCAAGGATTACAGGCCCTGGTGGAGTTGCCGGCAGCTGGAACTTTACCACCCAAGTGGCGGGACGGTGGTTATCTGGAAAAGAATAAGGTGCCGTTAGACCCCTGGAAAAATGAATTTATCTATCTCAGCCCGGGGATTAATGGGGATTTTGATTTGAGTTCCTACGCAATTGATGGGGAAGCCGGTGGAGAGGGCGACGGAGAAGATATCAATAACTGGGAAGTTGAATAAATTTCGATTCAAAACTACTGCCGGTTCGACTTTGGTCAGCCGACCAGCTATTGCTGGCTGTCGCGGTGGTTTTACTCTTCTCGAGATGATTATCGTTTGTGCTCTTATAGGCATAATGCTGCTAGTCAGTGTGCCCAATATGAGAAAGAGTTTCATCGGTAACCAGCTGAGGGCTTCTTCCCGAAAGGTGATAGGATTCATAAACGGTACACGTCAGTTGGCTGAGCGTGAACAACAGGCTTATTTTCTTAACATTGACAGGCTTGAAAGTCAGATCTGGTATGAGAAGGATATATCAACTGACTCAAAAGAGGAAAATGAGGACCTGGCAAAGCTCAATTTTCCTGCCGAGATCAGGATATCTGATATCTGGACTCGATCGGAGGGTGAATATTCAGATGATCAGAGCCGGATATGGGTCAGCCCGAAGGGGTACATGGATCAGACAGTATTGCATCTTGAGGATGATGATGACAATGTCGTAAGTCTGCACTTTTTTCCATTTCTTAAAAGTGTCAAAGTGTATGATCAATATACTCCGGTGCAATAGCTGAATCAGTTCATTGAGAGCTATGTTAAAATTGCCCGACCATGCACGTTTTTTGTATGATTCTCATGCGTTCACACTGCTTGAAGTGATGATTGCAGTTGCGATTATGGGAATTACTCTCACCACTCTTTATGGTTCCCAGTCAAGAAGCCTTTCCTATGCAACAGAGGCTCATTTCAATATCTTAGCACCATCCCTTGCGGCTGCAAAACTAGCTGAATTACAGAGTGGAGTACGAGAACTGGTCAGCGACAGTGGTGATTTCGGGGACGATTTTCCCGGATATAACTGGCAGCTTGAAGTTGAAGCAGAATCTTTTGAGGAAATTGAAAGGTTTGCCGATATGGAGGAGTTACTTCAAAGAGTTGATATCAAGGTGAAGTGGGTTGATTCTCCATATAGTTATTCTCTAAGATATTATGGCTATAGCACTGAAAAATAAAAATGCTTGAGATTTCCCCATATTGTATCCCTCGTACATTTTCTACAGGGTTGGAATGCCTACTGTTTACCCATACCTCGATTATTGAGGAAATATCCATTCCATGGCGGTATTCCGGTTGGAGTTTTACTTGGAAAACTGAAAAACAGGGGTTTACCATTCTGGAGTTGTTGCTGGCAATTTTTATATTTGGTGTTGTTGTTTCTGTGGTGTATGGGTCGTACAGTGCAACATTTCGCGTGGTTAACAGTACTGAGAAAAGGATGGCGACTGCCACCAAAGCGCAGACTGTACTTGTACGAATTTCAGAGGATCTTGCTTCACTGGTTCAAGGGGATGGCAGGCTCTTTACAGGTGAACAGGATGGAGATGAAGGCGCACGTGCTGATAGTCTCTCTTTTATTACAGCAGCTCATATAGGTTTAACAAAACGGGACAATCTTGCCGGATATGCAGTCATTAATTACTCTGCCGAAGAAGATGAAGACTCAGGGCTGTTACAACTTTATCGTTCTGACATGCCACTGTTACCAGGGGGAGAAGAGAATGATGTTGAGGCCGTGAAATACCTGCTGTGTGATGGGTTGAAAGAGGTCAAATTCGCTTATTTTGATGATGATGCCGTTGAAAGCGAAGAGTGGCAGAGTGGAGAGACCGAGTTTGCCGGTGGACAACAGAGTTATCCTGTCATGGTAAAAATAGTTCTGCAGTTTGCCGAATCAATTGAGAGCGACCAGGGACCACTCTTCACAACATCTGTTGCTCTGCCCGTTTACGATGGGTAAGGTCAAAAGCATCCTGTTGAATCAGCAGGGGATGGCACTGCTTATTACCGTTATGACTGTCAGTCTGCTCATGGCGGTAACAGTTATGTTTCATCGGCAGAGTTGGCAAAACTATGTTGTGGCCAACAACTATAAGAATAATATACAGTTGAGGGCCATAGGCGAATCAGGAATTAATATCGGTCTCGCCTTGCTCCTTCAGGATGTGGAGGGAAATGGTCATGATTCTCTCCTCGATGGTTGGGCTCAACTTGAACCAGATGATCTGATGCCTCTTTTTAAGGAAGGGAAGCTGGAGCTTTCGATAAGTGATTTATCCGGTAGATTGCAGATAAACAGCCTTGTTCAAATGATTCCAAAAGGTGGAGGAAAAGACGGGAACCAGGCTGGAGAGAACACGGAAAATGAGATTCGTGGTATACTTCTCCAACTACTGCTTTCACCAGTTTTTGCTTTAGAAGAAGAATCTGCGGCCGAAAGTATTGTGGATGCATTAGTGGACTGGATAGACGCAGATGATAAAGAGTCTGATAATGGCGCTGAATCGAGCTATTATCAGGCCTTTGAACCTGCTTATGGATGTAGAAATGGTCCGGTATTGTATATTGAAGAGTTATTGCTGGTAAAAGGAATTACTCCGCAGTTGCTCTTTGGTGAGGGCGAAAGAAAAGGGCTTGCTGATTACCTCACTGTTCATGGTAACGATGGTAAAATAAATATAAATACGGCGGACACTCTGCTGATAAAAAGTATGGATCCATTGATTGAAGATGAACTGGTTGAAAAATTATACACTTACAGGAGTGATGAGGAAAATGAAGAGCAGCTGGGGAATCCCTCGTGGTATACCAGGGTTGATTCATGGCCCGGAGATATAGTCTTGAATGGTGATATTCTTACCACCCAAAGCACAATGTTTCTCATTCAGTCGACGGGAAAATCAGATTCTTTTTCTCGCAGGGTAACGGCTGTTGTTAATCGTGTCGATAACAAAACAATACGGGTACTCAGCAGGAAGGTGAATTAGGTTATGGCCAATATTTATACCGGATTTTGCCTTGATATTGCGGATAATGTGGTAACAGGAGTCCTGATAGACTCTAGTTCTAAGATTGGTGTTGTGACAGGGTGGGGTCTGGTGGAAATGGACGGAATATCCCTTGAGGATGCTGTCACCCAGGTTTGTAAACAGGCAGGATTTGCAGGAGGGGCATGTCGGCTTTCACTGGGAGGAGAGTTCTTCTCTTTCAGGAATTTGTCCCTTCCTTTTTCTGATCGAAAAAAAATAATTCAGATTCTTCCATTTGAACTGGAAAATCTTTCGGCCTCAGAAATTGAAAATACTCAGGTTGACTTTCTTCTGTCAGGAGCAGGGCCTGAGGGGACCAGTGTAGTAGCTGCTGCCTTAGAAAAAGAGACTCTTGCCGCTTTGCTTGTAACCTTGAAAAAGGCAGGTGTTGACCCTGATACAGTAGAAATATCGTGGATGATTAGCAACATAGACGATGGTTTTACTGCATACGGCACACGAGCCGCCACTGATTTTGAAAAAATCAAAAACGCATTATCTAGTAGACAGTTATATGATGTAGTTACACGTCATTATCTATACACTGACATGGTCATGACATCGATTGGGGCTGAGACGACCAGCCCATTTATTGGGCAACTGGTGGGCCG
>JAOZLO010000408.1 GCA_029934775.1 Desulfocapsaceae bacterium | reverse complement strand
TCCATCGTCCGGGGTTGTTGTACCCTTTGACATTCATGCCACCATTGACGGCCTTCTGCTGTTAGGTAAAAAACAGTATATGACTGAGGGTATCGCTGTTGTGACTGATTATGCTAAAGATATGGTGCTGATAAATGGGGTTGCTGATCAGGTGAAACAGGTAGTCCTGAATCTCCTCAACAATGCTTCTTATGCCTGTGAGGGGGGCGGCACAATAACTATCTCTACTGAAGTGGTCAGTGAAGAGGATATTACCGTCAGGATCGAGGACAATGGCAGAGGTATTAAAGCTGAACATATTGACAAAATTTTCGATCCATTTTTCACAACCAAACCAGCAATAAAAGGAACTGGTCTGGGGTTATCTGTCAGCTATGGAATCATCAAGAAACACGGTGGTAGAATTGAGGTGGTGAGCGAGCCTGGCAAAGGTGCCACCTTCCTAATAACCTTACCCATTGAGGGAGTGCAAAATGGGTGAATTCTCCGGCAAGCTCCTAGTTTTGGCTATTCAGTATTGCAGGTAGGATAAGTACTTCTTCAATAGCAAGATTCAGGTCGCTGGTCAGTTTGTGAAGGTTATTTATACGCTTCACTGCTTCGGGATGGCTGGAGAAATAGTGTCCAACCAGATTACTTTTTTTATTATCTGGTTTCATTGCCTCGAAAAATTCAGTAGCACCACCCACATGTCCGTAATAACAACTTAATACCTGCAGGGCCTGCTGGTCAGCCATATTTTCTCGTTTTTGCGAATACTGAGCCTGACTGAAATTTGCCGTGGGGGCAAACAATTGGGTTAGGTCGGAGCCGGCACCTGACATCAATGCTGCCGCGGCAGTAAATACAATTCCCCGACCCATCCCCCGAAGATGATCTCTGTTTTTGAAATGTGCCAGCTCATGTGCAAGGATAAAGGAAAGACCATTTTCAGATAGCACTTTATCCAGCAGACCACTGAATACAAAAATACGACCTCCCGGAAATGCAAGGGCATTGGCCTCATCTGAATTGATAAGGTGAACTTTCAAGGGGTAATCGATACGAATACACTTTCGAAGTGCATCAATCATGCGTTGTAGCTCTTCCTGGCGTGGATCATTGTCATCGACTGATTTTGACACCGATGCATCAACAGAAACGAATATCGTAGCTTCCATTTCCGGTGAGATATAATCTATTGCCTTGTCAACAAATAGACCCAGGGTCCAGAAAACCACCAGTAGTACAAATGTTATCCCGGCAAATAGCAGAACAAATTCCCTGACCGGCTGGTCGTGGGAGACATTATCGTTGCGTCCGGGCAGCGAAGGTATATACTTCACGATATTATTTATTTACGAAAATAGATTGCGGTGCCGTAGGCCAGTACTTCCACAGAGCCTATCTGTTTCCCCCTGCCTTTGGTAATAGAAGAGGTTTCCAGGCGCAGATTGATAACTTGATCTGCTTCGGGGCAGGATTCTTTCATCCGCAGTACGGCCTCCCGTCTTGCACGGTCAATTAATGATTCATACGACTGTATGTTGCCGCCGAAAAAATTCCGAAGTTTTGCGAGAATCCGTTTGAAATAATCCACAGACACAACCATACTGCCGTTGACGAGATGACATCTGCCGATTACCCGGTCTCCTTTTGTGACATATTTGCTGGAAGTGGTTGGGAGTTGCAGCCAATGTTCCTCACGTTCCAGAATCGATTTGTAATGTTTCTTTTCAGCATGGCGGCCAAAGAAATAGCCCAGTGAAAGGAGAATGACAAAAAGGATTAATTGTGTCATATTTCTACTCCACCGACACTGCTGTGCCATACACATAAATTTCCGCGGCACCAGCTGCAACTGAAGAAGTGGAAAAACGGACATTAACAACTGCATTGGCACCGAGTTGTTTCGCTTGGGATTTCATCCGTTCGATGGCTTCGTCGCGAGATTCCTGTAGCAGTTCGGTATAGCCTTTCAGCTCGCCGCCGAAGATATTTTTTAGGCTTGCCATTATATCTCGGCCTGCATGTTTTGTCCTGACTGTACTGCCGGAAACAACACCATAAAAAGCAGTGATTTTTTTTCCAGGAATTTCTTCTGTGTTTGTAAGATCCATATTTCTCTCCTGATTAAAACGATTAGCTGTCTGCCATGCGCCTTTTGTGGCTGTCAGTTTAATCGCGGCATATTTCTGCCAGTCCCTGAATAACTTCTCCGAACGGCTTTGATATGTTGATTTCAACGATTACAGTGTTTGCGCTTGGTTGGCCTATAAAGGTGACAACACTGTCAGAGGAATAAAAAGCTGACAGACCTTCCTGGAATTGCTGCCAGCTTTTTTTACCCAGGTTCCTGCATGCTAGAAAATCTTTTTTGGTTATCAGCTTCAGTTCATTAATTGAAACAGGATCACCAAAGTTGATGCGTATCCCATTTTTCAGCTTGGTGTTAAAACCTAAAACGACTGCTATCTTCTTTACTCTGTATTGTTGTGATAGGAATAGTTTTTTCATGACTGAAGGTTATACCACGTGAAGCATATAGATTCAAATGTCGGATAGCCATTTTATTGCTTTGTCTCTGTCGGAAAAAAAATCGTGGTTGAAAGAATTTTCCGTTAATTTTTTAATTTCAATTATCGTTTTCATCTCTACTTCTTGTTCAGCATTATTACAGAGTATAGCGGTTTTTGTCTGGAGAGGATGATTACCCATATCCCGAGACCCTGCGTAGGAATGTCTGTATTGATTTCGGCAATTTATGAGAAGCCCGAATGGTTTATCTCGCAAATAATTCCAGAGTTCCGCGCATTCTTCTACGCAATTTTTGTCAACGATAATTCCTTCCCTGGGGGTTGCTTCAAAGATATTATCCGAAAGTTGTTTGATTTCACAATTTGATAGTTGGTATTTCATTCGCGCCTCTTTTGAAAGTCGAATTTTCAGAATGTTACTTCTGAAACCCTATTACTCGGTTCAGTACCCACCTTGAGGGTGATAAGAAACAACAGATAAGCGTAATTAGATTGTATGGTTGACACCCGTAAGAATTTGAGAGTCTGTCAACCACAAAATCTTACGATTAACACAATTTTTCGGATATAATAATATCAAGGTGTTACGTGTGTTAACCATATCAGTGCCTTACTCCATAAAGGCTGTAATAAAAAACAAGAGATAAGCGTAGACTTCGAATCGAGCTATATGCATTGAAATTATGAGGTTACATTAACCGCCATGGCACTTATACCCCCTTGTGGGGTGTTATATATTTATCCCTGAGTTCTTTTTATCGTGGCATTCCACACAGATGATTTTGTTGTCAATATGATAGTGTCCTGCAATTTTTCGCATTTTCTGTGTAGTTTCATCACACATTTGATATGTAGAACAGAGTGGTTTCCCGCACATATCACACGTTGATTTCACAAGACATGTTTCGCATTCTTTCATAAAATCGCCATCGGATAATGTAGTATTTAGTGCCTTACGCTATAAAAGTTGTAATAAAAAACAACAGATAAGCGTAGACTTCGGATAAGCGTAGACTTCGGATAAGCGTAGACTTCGAATC
>JAOZLO010000407.1 GCA_029934775.1 Desulfocapsaceae bacterium | reverse complement strand
TGTATGTTCAGCATTGTCTACGACTATCGTACCGTTGATAATAACGTGTTCCACCCCTTTAGCATAGGCCAGCGGTTTCTCATTGGTGGATATGTCGTCCAGATTGTTATAATCAAATACCACCACATCTGCGAAGTATCCTCTTTTGATTAAACCACGATCTCTCAGGCCGAAATGGGTGGCGGGCATACTTGTCATTTTTCGGATGGCATCCTCGATGCGCAAAGTCTGTTTTTCTTTTACATGATGGGTGAGGAAGTGGATCATCCCGGCATAACTGGCTTTGTATGGAAGTTTTTCTTTCAATGGGCCATCAAGTGAACTGCTGGGGATATCTCCCTCCAGACTGAAGAGAGGATGGCTGACCATTTCTTCAACATGGTCATCTGTGAAGACGAGTGCAAGCGCCAGTAGACTGTCAAGCCCTGAACCTGCAGCAACGAGAACGTCGAAATAACAATCCCATACATCTTTTTTCCACAGGTCGGCTATTTCAAAAAAGTTCTTACCGGCAATTTCGGGGAATTGTTTACTTTGCGTTATGCGCACACGATCCCATTCCCCTCGATGGAGAAATCTCCAATATCGATCACACTCAGTGCGAACCCTGGCGCGTACCTGAGGATCCCGCAGAAGTTTTGCAGTCTGTTCCGCTCCTCCGGTTCGTATCCAGGGTGGCAGGATGGCAGCCAGACATCCAAAACCATCTTTCAAGCCGACACAGTCTGTCTGTATATTCATGCCATCATGCCTGGCCTGTTCAATCGTTTCAACTGCCCGCAGCCAGGCGCCTTCCTCGGCACCGGTATTGTACCTGACGTTCAAGTGAGATACCTGACCACGGCTGCCGGCAAGGCCCACTATATCGATAAATTCTTCAATACCACTTTGTAATGAGTCAGCATAGTTTCGTATATGGCTGGCATAATACCCATCGTACTCACCAACCACCTTGACTAATTGCAGCAACTCTTCAGGTGAGGCCAGACGCCCGGGTTCGTATTCCAACCCGGAAGAGAAACCTAAGGCCCCAGCCTCCATGGCCTCCCGTACAGAGTTTTTCATGCTGTTCATCTGATCTTTGGTGACATCAGAGCTTTTTGTAGAGGTTCCTATCCCAACTGATTCCCGTATGGCGCCATGAGTTACATACCATGCCAGATTGCAGGAAGTCCCCATTTGACTGATGGCATCAAGATATTCGGCAAAGGAGGACCAGATTACCGGGCCTTCATAGCAATACTCCCGCAGACGACCCGCCACAGATTCACGGGAAAAATCACTCACCGGTGCATTGCCCAGCCCACAGTTGCCGACAATTTCGGTGGTAACACCCTGCCGGATGGTGGACTGGGCTGTAGGGTTGGTATGAATGGTCCAGTCAGTATGGCTGTGACAGTCTATAAAACCGGGACAGACAATCTTTCCACCGGCATCAATGACATGCGCGGCCTGAGCATCGTGCAGATTCTCCACCGCCACGATGCGGTCATTCTCTATCATCACATCAGCAGGGTAGAGAGGGTTGCCGGTTCCATCGGCAATCCAACCATTGCGAATTAAAATATCCATAGTTTCTCTTTGTTTATAGGAAGGTCTGGTTACCCGACTACACTACTTTCATAACAGCGAAGCGATATCACTGTTATGAAAGTCTTTTATGGGTGTTAATTTTTGAATTTACCTTCGCTGTCAAGCCCTCTCAGTTCAAAATACTCTGAACGCATGGTTTCAAGGTCCTCTGCAGAGATAACCTCGCCATTTTCAAGGGGCTCTTTGGCAAGACGCTGTGGAAGTGATTCTTCTGCCAGGGTCATGCCCTCCTGTAGATTGAACTTTCTTACAATTTCAAATACATAGTCAGCTGCAGCTTCCATTCCTGCTTTACCTAAGGTCATACCGGTGGTCAGTTCGACGATTTCCGCCATCTCATCCCACATGTATAAATCCCGATAAAAGCGGCAGGCGATCAAACAGTCCATCAGGGTCAGCCGATCTTCATAGTCTTTAAACAGAACTGCCTTACCCTTGATCTGTTCCCTGGGAATCTGGCCGAACAGTTCCGGTTTATAGAAGGTGGCGCGCATATGACAGGCTCCTCGCGGACTGACCGCATAACCAAGACCGACCCCCTTGAGAGTACGGGGATCATAACCTGCTGGCTCAAGTCCTTTAACGTGAATAGCAACATCTTCCATATCCCAGGCCTTTGCTGCTGTAACAATACCGTCGGCCAGGATGTCGCCGATACCATCCCTGTTTGCAATTTTCTCCAGAAGTTCTGTTGTGGCAGATACGTCACCGTAAGCAATTTTGTAATCAATTTTACCTCGCTTACTGGCTTCCATGGTGAAACTGCAGAGATTACCTGCACTGATTGTATCCATACCCAGCCGGTCGCAGAGATCGTTGAAAAAGGCGATTTCTTCGATGGATCCGATTTCACATAATCCACCAAAGGCGAAAATAGTCTCATATTCCGGACCTTCAACAGTCAACCCTTTGTGGGGACCACTTTTGACGGTGGAAAGTTTTCCGCAGGCAACAGGGCAATGGCTGCAGGCCTTGGGTTTCACATCCATGATTTCCTGCATGGCCGAGGCATTGATTTTCTCCCTGTGTTCAGATTTGCCTTTGGTCCAGTATCCGTTCGGAAATCCTCCGGCTTCATTGAGAAGATCAACCAGCATCGGGGTTCCAAGTTTACGGTAGTTGCCAAAAATCGGTGTATCTTTAATGGCCTGGCTGCTTTTTTTGACAAAGGCTTTTAAGCCGTCGGGATCAGCGAATTCCCTTTTTTCAGAGCCGTTGAAAACCATGACCTTGACTTTCTTTGAGCCCATAACTGTGCCCACACCTGTTCTGCCCGCAGAACGCCATTTATCATTTTCAATAACGGCAAAACGCACCAGATTTTCTCCTGCCGGACCAATCACGATGGCACCGGATTTATTTGCTCCCTTAGCTTCAGTACCCCAGCGCTCCAGCGCTGTTTCTTCAGTGGTATAGGTATCCTTTCCCCAGAGATCGGCTGCGTCATGGAAGACCACACCTGTTTCCGATATCTCAAGAGCTACCGGTTTGTCGGAGGCTCCTTTTAAGACTACAGCATCATAGCCTGTCCGGCTGATGGCTTCAGGTGCAGCCCCGCCGGAATATGATTCGGAATATAAGCCGGTCTGGGGGCTTTTGGTGAAAACACCATACCGACTTCCACCGTGGACCGGGCTTGCGGTAAGAGGGCCGGTGGCAATGATAAGATGGTTCTCTGGGGAAAGTGGGTCACAACCCGGCGGATTCAGCTCCAGCAGGAGATGGGTGGCAAGACCTTTACCGCCCAAGGTTTTATCCAGCGGTATTTCGCTTAGATCAGAGACGGAGAATGACTTGTTGTTTAGATTAATGGTCAGGATTCGATTATGAAATCCTTTTATTTTGTTTTGCTTATCCATGGCTCATCCTTTTTATAAGATAAGATTAAGGCTGAAGGCTATGTTCAACCATGATGTTATTTACATACTGCTGCGAACGCTTTTTCTACAATATCAAGGCCGCTATCCAAC
>JAOZLO010000051.1:7105-11412 GCA_029934775.1 Desulfocapsaceae bacterium | reverse complement strand
CTTGCCATTAGACCATCCCCCATCTGGATGTGCAATGTCCCGGAGTTTATAAAAGATTGAGGCATTGCTGTCAAGTAAAATCAGCTGATTGTTCCACAGGGGTAGAGTTATTCCTAACTGATTGATAACCCGGCATAGCCGACAACCTGATTTGAATCACCGGATACGTATCCGGAGTCCGTGTATCCAACAAGCTTTGTTGAAGTTGCCCCCAGTATTTTTGCAGCAAAAAGGGTTATGGTAACCGGAAGAACACCGCACATGGATATATTATTATCTCTCACGGTGTAGTAGAGTTTTTCAGGTTCCAGCTCTTTAATACAACGTAATGCCAGACCATCTTTTCTCTCTGCGCTCTCTCGTGATTCGTAGTGGCTCATATCGGTTGATGCAACGAAAAGCACGCTTTTACCTGACTGTTTTATTGTTTGAACGAGAACTTCAGCGACTTCCCGGCAGGCAGAGAGTGAGATATCAGAGACTGCCAGTGGGACGATTGATAGTTCCTTTTGGAAATATTGGAGAAAAGGTATTTGCACTTCAAGTGAATGTTCAGAGTTGTGTGCAATTTCATCAGGTTTAATCTGAGAAGAGTTAGCAAGCAGAAGAGTAGAGAAATCTGTATCAACCGGAACGGAACCGAAAGGCATACTCCAACTTTTGGCTGAAAGAGCAATGGGTGATCCCGCGCCGTGATGGTTTGGACCTATGATAATGACTGTTTTCGGAATTTTGACACTAGCCAGGGTTTTTGCGGCGAGTTCTCCCGAATAAACGTAGCCCGCATGGGGGGAAACTACAGCTATGGCGCTCTTTTTATCTGGTTCATATTCTGCAGGAAGAAAGCCACTGATTGTATGTTCAAGTGTATTCGGGGAACCGGGGTAAAATCGGTCGGCAACAGCAGGTTGTCTCATTATTTCCTCCTCTGCCAGGTAGTGTACCTCCTGGTCAGTTCCTTTTAACAGACCATTCTGTACCTGACGGTCCATCTTTCAGTTCGATATTTTTTGCCAGAAGTTCATCTCGTATTTGGTCGCTTCTGGACCAGTTTTTCTCTATTCGACATTGCTCACGTTCTGCAATCAATAGATTGATCATTTTTTCATCAATATTAATTTTATCAAGCAATTTTTGGTTTTTTTCAGCCAAAAACGTAACAGCATCTACCCGCAGCAATCCCATAATATCAGCGAGTTTTTTTAAAGTTGAGGCTGCATTTTTAAAGATATCGATATCGCTTTGGGCGGGAGAGCTGGAAAGAATTGAGAGGTTTCTGTTGATTGTTTTAACAGTATCAAAAAATATCCCCTGTGCCTGAGCGGTGTTGAAATCATTATCCATAGCGTTCTGGAAACGTTCCTCAAGAGCGCCAATTTTTTGTTTATCCACATCCGTCAATAGAGCTTTTGCCTGCTCGTCACCGATATCAGGGTCAAGGACGTCTATTGCTGCCATACACTCGTAGAGTTTTTCCAGTCCCAGGGTTGCATTCTTCATTGCGGATTCAGAAAAATCCAGAGGATTACGGTACTGGGTCGAAAAAATGAAAAAGCGCAAAATTTCAGGATGATAACTGGAAAGTATATCTCTTATTGTGAGGAAATTCCCAAGAGATTTTGACATTTTTTCATCACGAATAGTGACAAAGCCATGGTGTATCCAGGTAGTTACAAATGGTTTGTCGTTGGCACCTTCGCTCTGGGCAATTTCATTTTCATGGTGAGGAAAAATAAGATCTTTTCCACCGCCATGTATGTCAAAGGTAGTACCGAGGTATTTGCGACTCATTGCAGAACACTCAATATGCCAACCAGGCCGGCCGGCACCCCATGGGCTTTCCCAGGTTGGTTCACCTGGTTTTGACCCTTTCCAGAGGACAAAATCCATTGGATTGTGTTTTTGTTCATTTACGGCAATACGTGCGCCAGCTCTCATGTCTTCAATATTTCTACGCGAGAGTTTGCCATAATCCGGGAAGCTGTCGACGATGTAATACACATCATTGCCGGCCTGGTAGGCCATGCCTTTGTCAATAAGTTCCGTGATAATTTCAATCATTTCTGGTATATGATCGGTCGCCCTGGGTTCAATGTCAGGTCTGTCTATACCGAGTTTGTCCATGTCCAGATAAAACTCATCGATAAAACGACTGGCCAGCTCATCTGAGCTGCAATTTTGTTGCCGGGCTCTGGCAATTATTTTATCATCAATATCCGTAAAATTTCGGACATATGTAACTTTGTAGTCTCGGTATCTCAGATATCGTACAATCATATCAAAGGCGAGGGCAGAACGGGCATGACCAATATGACAATAATCGTATGAAGTGATCCCACATACATAAAGTTTGACATGTCCGGATTTGAGAGTTTTGAGGGGCTCCCTTTTACCTGATAACGTGTTGTAAATTCTAATAGTCATCGTAATTGGAACTGAGTATAATCAGTTCTCTGGTTTTGTATTGATACTTTTTTTGTAACTGTTCAGGTGATATCCTGAAATCGGCTAAGCACAGCTGAACAGTTATCATTTTTTTAAAAAACTAAGGCAAATTAACATAATCCTATTACATGGAAAAGACAATGTTAAGCGATGAAAATGGAAATAATTCGCAGTGGAAACAGGGTTTAAAAGTATGGGGACACCCAAAGGTTATTACCATGCTTTTTCTTGGGTTTTCCGCTGGAATTCCGATTCTACTTATTTTTTCAACTCTTTCAGTCTGGTTAAGGGAAGCTGGTGTGAGCAGGGCAGCGGTGACTTTTTTCAGTTGGGCGGCACTTGGTTATTCATTTAAATTTGTATGGGCTCCAATTGTAGACCTTATGCCGCTTCCCTACTTGACTCGCCGACTCGGAAGGAGACGGTCCTGGCTGTTGCTTGCGCAAGGGGCAATAATCTGCGCGATTGCCTGGATGGCCGCCATCGACCCTGCTGGTAATTTAAATAATCTTACTGTAATGGCTATGGCCGCAGTGCTGCTCGGCTTTTCATCAGCTACTCAGGATATTGTCATTGATGCATATCGCATTGAATGTTCTGAGACGGCCATGCAGGCGATGCTGGCCTCAACTTATATTGCCGGATACCGGATTGGAATGATTGTTGCCGGTGCCGGCTCACTTTTTCTCGCTTCATTTCTTGGAACAACGAGTAGTCTTTACAGTTATAATGCCTGGAAGTTGACCTATCTGTGTATGGCTGGCGTCATGCTGGTTGGTGTGTTGACAACTCTTTGTATAGATGAACCTGCGGGGGGAGGCAGTAAGAGACATGAATATTCAGTTTCGCAGTATTTTCGTTTTTTAGTACTTTTTTTGTTGGCTGTTTCTGCTTTTGCCGGAACATTTTTTTATTCCGGTCATCTAGTAACTGAGTTGAAAAGTGAGATTGCAGAAATATTTGTGCAATGGAATGGACTTACTGATTTTCTTCTTGAATTGTTGAGATTTGTTTTTGCGGTAACTGCTGCATTAATTGTTGCAAAACTGGTTGAAATGAGTGGCACTGTTGATTCACTTATGCTGAGACGGACGTATATTGCCCCGATCAGCGATTTTTTTGTCCGGTATGGCGGAAAAGCCGCTGTAGTGATTTTACTTCTGGTCGGATTTTACCGGTTATCAGATATCGTTCTCGGAGTTGTGTCTAATGTTTTTTATCTGGACATGGGGTTCAGTAAGAATGTAATTGGTGGTATTACAAAAACTTTTGGTCTGGGAATGACCTTGGTAGGCGGTTTTCTCGGAGGTATGCTTACAGTACGTTATGGAGTATTCAGCATACTGTTGCTTGGAGCTTTTCTCTCTTCCGTGACGAACCTTCTTTTTATGTTTCTGGCAGGTGGTGGCACGGATGTGACCATGCTGAGTATGGTAATTGCTGCAGACAATTTGAGTGCTGGAATTGCGACAACTGCATTCATTGCGTTTCTATCAAGTCTGACCAATATATCATTTACCGCCGTTCAGTATGCGATATTCAGCTCAATTATGACACTTTTCCCTAAACTTATTGGTGGGTATTCCGGCACGATGGTGTCTGTATACGGTTATGAGAGATTCTTCTTACTGACTGCAGTGTTGGGAGTTCCAGTACTTATTCTGGTGTGGGTGGTCGGCAGAGTTTTTAAAAAAAATCTGAATGAATAAGTAGTGCCTCTGGGTATCGAACCCTAAGGATACCTTATGTTTATCCCAGGTATAACCTCATAGCCTCGGCTGTCTGTTCCCCCTGGAATGAGAGGCCAGCCTGATAACCGGGTTCATCGATTTGTTTATTGCACCACCTGATCCGGCCAATAC
>JAOZLO010000051.1:0-7005 GCA_029934775.1 Desulfocapsaceae bacterium | reverse complement strand
GCCTGATAACCGGGTTCATCGATTTGTTTATTGCACCACCTGATCCGGCCAATACCGGACTGGAGTGCTCTGGGAAAAGAATCATCAAAGGAGAATTGTATCACTGTATCATCCAGAAAAGGAGCATCAACCGCGAATCGCATTCCACTCCTGCTGAGGTCAAGTGTTTTTGCAATGGTAGAGTGATGAGAGATTATCTCTCCTGATTTAATGGATTTAACCAGAGTTATTTTGTGACTGACCTCAATGCGTGGATGTATTCGACGATTCTCAAAACCAGTATCAGGTATTTCCAATGCTTTCAACTGAGTATCAGCGTAAAGTGAGTATTGCAGACACTGTGGGTGATTTACCGTTTTACAGTAGGTTTTTATATGGTCATCAAAAGGAATAAAAAGACCGTCATTGCAAAGTTTGCATTTAAGCGAGTCAGCCAGCCAGAAAGGGCAGTTAAAATTTGATTTGTTAGATTTTTTAGTCATAGGTCGTATCATCAAAGAGGAAATGGTTAAGCTTAAACTATAACTTTTCATGCAAAAAAAATGCCTGAATATATTTACTTGTGGTCTTTTGGAGAAATGTTGTGCCTCTTTAATTTATCGTAGAAAGCTGTTTTGCCAATTTCCAGTTGTTTGACGGTTTTTGCGACATTACCCCTGTTTTTGTCTAATGCCTGGATAATAAAATCTTTTTCAACTTCTACAAGCACAGATTTCAGGGGGTACCCGTTGAGTTGCTGCAGATAATCTTTTTGGTGAGCCTGGTTATCCTCCCCTGGTTGTATGTCAAAGATAAGTTCATTTTCGGTTATGACATTATCTTTAGACATGAGCACTGCCCGTTGAATCACGTTTTCAAGTTCACGGACATTGCCGGGCCAGTCGTGTTCCAGTAGACGTTCCAGTATTGATTGGGGGAGAAAGTTGATTTCTTTTTTAAAAGCCAGTCTATATTTTCGAATAAAATGTGTAACGAGGTCTACTATATCGTCTTTGCGTTCTCTGAGTGGTGGAATTGATATATTAATGATGTTTAATCTGTAGAAGAGATCCAAACGAAAATTCCCCTCTTGAACCATCGTTGCAAGGTCTTTGTTGGTGGCGGCAATAATTCTTACATCAATTTTAGTTGGAGAATTTCCGCCTACCCGGATTATTTCTCCGTCTTGCAGAACTCTGAGTAAAGCCGCCTGCATCCGAGGGCTGATATCTCCAATTTCATCGAGAAAGATAGTGCCTTTATCAACTACTTCAAATTTCCCCTGGCGCTTTCGGTCGGCACCGGTAAAGGCACCTTTTTCATGGCCAAAAAGGTCACTTTCCAGTAATGAGTCATTAATGGCGTTGCAGTTAATTTTTAAAAAAGGCTTTTCATTGCGGCCACTGCTCTCCCTGATCAGGTTTGCAACGAGTTCTTTTCCTGTTCCTGATTCGCCGGTAATAAGAATAGTCGCATCTGATTTTGCCACTTGAAAAACCATGTCCCGGAGCTCTGTCAGTCCCCTACTGGAACCCACCATCTTGCCTTCTTCAGGTCTCTCCTTCAGGTGCTCTTTCAATGAATTCAGCTCTTTTGAAAGGTTGCGCCGCGTCTTTTCACTTTCTTTTAATTCATGAATTTTATGTGACAGGATAGTTTCAATGCTGTTGTGAAAAAGAGATAATTCTTCTAATTGTGATTTTTTATCGGTCTGGTCTCTGATGAAGAACCAGTAGAGTTCGTCGCCATTATAGCCCTCAAAGGGAGCCAGGGTATATTCGAGGTGCGACTGCTTGAATGGTATTTCAAGAGTAGGTCCGATCGCATCCTCCTCTATGGCTTTGGCTACAATGCTGAGGAGGTTTTTCGCAGTTTCTGATTGAAATGGAGGTTTATTCTTTGATTTTTGACAGAGATTTCCAAAAAACAGTCTGGCACTTGGGTTCATGTACTCAACTGACTCGCTTCCTTTTACAAGCAGAACCATTTCAGGGATGGTTTCAAGAAAGTTTTGCTGGTTGAGAATTAATCTTTTTATGTTCTGGGCGTGCTCTTCTTTGCGCATATGTGAAAAAGGGTGAAAATTATAATTTGTATTAGCAGAGAGTTTTTTAAACCTCACTGAATATGATCCAATATAATGTTTTTGATAAATATTTTTGATATAGTATAACATCGGATCGAGAAATGGTAGTAATTTCCTGATTAACGAAAAAATTCTTTTTTCTGAACACTTTTTAGGAGGCAGGAGGATGGCCAGTAGTTGTTTTAATCATTGGAAGGTTTATATTTTCTGTTTTTTATTCTTGAGTAACAGTGTTATTACATATAGTTATGCTATGGTTCCGGATGAAATTCTGGTGGTTGCCAATAAACGGATGTCCGGGAGTGTAGATATCGCCCACTATTATATGGAAAAACGGAATATCCCTCAATCACACCTGCTCAAATTATCTCTTTCCTTAAAGGAAACCATGTCTCGAGATGAATTTGATAGGAAGTTGAAAAAGCCGGTTTTAGAAGCACTTACCGAACTTAATCTTGACGTTAAAATAGCAGCGATAGTTCTTATCTATGGCGTTCCTCTGAAAGTTGCTCCACAAATACCAGACTGGGATGTCAAAGAGCAGATCAAAATTCTCAGTGAACTGAGGAAGAGTGTTGTTCAGAAAAACGAATATACTGAGGAGGAAAAATCGACAAAGAAAAAAGAACTGAAGAATAAGATTGATAAGTTGCTGAATACCCGTCAGCGGGCAGCGGTTGATTCCGAACTTGCACTTGTCCAGGTTGAGAAATATAATCTTGAAGGTTGGATAAAAAACCCCTACTTCCTTGGTTTTCAGGGCTTGCCTCTACCTATTGGAAAAAACCATGTTGTACTCGTCAGTCGTCTGGATGGCCCTGATGAGGAAACGGTATATAGAATAATCAATGATTCACTCTGGGCTGAAAAAAATGGACTGCAGGGCAAATCCTATTTTGATGCCAGATGGAAATCACCTGAAAAAACTGGACTGTCTGGATATAAACAATATGATGCCTCTCTCCATAAAGCAGCAGAGTTTGTAAGGAGGAGAATGGAGGTGGAACTGGATGCGAGTCCAGATCTTTTTAAAGAAAACAGCTGTCCTGGAGCGGCTCTCTACTGTGGGTGGTATTCCCTTGGAAAATATGTAGATAGTTTTGAGTGGCAGAGAGGGGCAATCGGCTATCATATGGCAAGTGCCGAATGTTCAACGCTGAAAAAGAAAGAAAGCAGTGTATGGTGTTTGAAAATGCTGGAAAATGGTGTCGCGGCCACTATAGGCCCTGTATATGAACCTTACATACAAGGTTTCCCGCTACCGGAGATTTTCTTTTCCCGTCTCATTGATGGTTATATGAGTCTTGGAGAATCATATCTTGTTTCTCTGCCATATTTTTCGTGGCAGATGGTTCTTGTGGGAGATCCGCTCTATCAGCCGTTTAGTGTCTTACCCCGTTAAAGCTGTAATAAAAAA
Organism: Desulfocapsaceae bacterium; assembly: GCA_029934775.1. Taxonomy (GTDB): domain Bacteria; phylum Desulfobacterota; class Desulfobulbia; order Desulfobulbales; family Desulfocapsaceae; genus Desulfomarina. The sequence goes on along the minus strand of JAOZLO010000051.1, from coordinate 3,523 downwards.
CAAGAGATAAGCACCCTTATGAAGCCAGGGCATAAACTCCGACTTCGAACCGTGAGACAGAACTGGAATCGGAAACTCAAGGATACCACTATGACACGTATACCCCCTTGTGGGGTGTTACATCATTTAAATGGTGATGTTGTGTTATGGGACCAGTTTTTTTTCCGGCCAGATAAACGGGTGAGTACCACTTTTTTTTCGTACCCAGTCAAGGCTTCGCTGGATTGCTGGTTTATGGATCAGGTAATTGAATAGTTTCTGTTTTCCTGGAAAGGAGAGCAGGAGAAGACTGATAAGTATTGTAAGGATTCCCTGGCCTGGCAGAAAGAGCATTGCAATTCCCGCAAGAAGCAGGAGTATACCGACAACGTTACGCAGTACGCAGAGCATCAACTTCCAGGCAGAAAACCTGAATTCTCGGGTTCTGGGAGTAATTTGGACAAAACAGTGGACTGAAAGTTTACTGATTATCAGTGGAATGAGGAGCAGACTGAGTAAAAAAGTAGTCAGAGAGGTGATTGCAAACCACTGAATTATGTTTTGAAAAAGCTGTGTGGTTATCAAATGATCCATCAAGGTTGCCTTGAGGTGGTAACTCTGATCATCACCCTCGGTGAATGATCCTCAGTTGTCTGCAGAGGTTGCTTCGACTCTACGATGGTAATCCTACCAGGTTTGAGGCCTGGTTGAGTTGTAAAGTATTGATAAACTATACTGGCCCTGTGGTCAGCAAGATCCTTTAATGTGGCATTGTTCACAGTTATCTGCTGCGGCTGGGTCGGGACAAATTCCTGCAGGATTTTTGGAGGGATATCCTGTTCAGCTATTTTTCCTTCTTTGAGAATTTTTTCCCGTTCCATTTCAAAATTTTTTGTATAAGCTTTTTTTTGTTCCTTCCAAATTTTGTATCTTTCTCTGTTTATTGCTGTAACTCTTTCAGATTCAGTAGTTTCCAACTTCGTTTTCATTGCAGCAGCATCGATAGTGGGATCGTAGTGACCGGTGATTGAAAGGCCTATGTTTGGGGTAGAGGCAAGGAGGGCACTGTATCGGGCTAATGTTTCATTGCCTTTTCGAGACATTGCGGTTTCCCCGGGTTTGAATTCTGCAAACTCATTGTCAATTAAATCTGTAAAATCGCCGGCTGCAAGAAGGAGTGGAGAAACAGATGATTTTATGATGAGTTTATTAAAGAGTGTTACCATGTCATCAAACAGCATTGATCTGGAAGTAGGTTCCTGTCTGGTAAATGAGAAATCGAGGTTAAAACTCTTTTCCTGGTCTGTAAGAAGGGCCAGGGGAAGTGCTGATTCTGAATCCTCCAGTTCCGGTTCAATTCCTGTTAAGAGTACTGTGCCGGAGGAACTGAGATGGTTGTCTTCCCATTGACTGTTTTGCCTTACAATAAATGTTCCTTTGCTTGTGTCAATATCAAGGAGCGGAGCAAGCTGCTCATGAAAATCAGCAATAGGGAAATTTGTAAGATTAAAAGAATAGCTGCCATTTTTATCTTTTGAGAAAAAGTCACTTTGTCCTTCTGCGGTAAAAAGTGAATCATCAAGTTTCCCAGATAACTGGAATTGGCTTTTTACCGAAGTTTCAGCTGAATGTATCTCAGTTATTTTCCCTGCAAGTTGAGTGACTGATCCTTGCCAGACAGGTGTCATTCTTTTCTCTACCACCTGGATTTGACCGTTTTTGAATAGAATCTCCTGAATGTCAAAAGGGGATATTGTTATAGTGTTTTTGGTCTGGTTCTGTTTATGGATGACGGGAAAGTGCTTTTGCAGGAAGTGTGAAAAGTTTTCCATGGGACTGTTGTCATGAGAGGTAATTTCCCAGGAAAATAATGGAGATTCGATCTCCGCCGATACAATACCAAGGTGAAATGGTTTGGTGGAAAAATTAAGACCCTGGAAAATACTGGTTTCCCAGGAAACGACTGATTTTTTCTGGGAATTCACTGATACCTTATCAAGATTCAATTCACCGACAAAACCAATTTTTGGAAAAGTGAGATTTCCTTTTCCCCCGATAAATCCTTTCATATCAGCCAGAACAGATGCACTGGTAAACAGGGAGAAAACTGAACTGGCTTGCAGCTGAGTAAAAATAGTTTTCAGGGTCCCGTTGAATGGTGATAAAGAGATATTTCCCTCAGCCTTCAGATCACCGTCATTTTCAGTTTTGCCAGTTATTGAGAGGTTGTTTTTAGATGTTTCAGCAAGGTTGAGTTCATTTGCTTTGAGGGAAAATTTTGAAAAATGAAGTTTCGAGCCGTTTTCTCGATCGGCCATCAGGGTTGCAGTGCCGATAAAATTGATGCTTTGAATCGTGTGATTATTTTCAGAAAAGAGTGCAAAGGATTTGGGCAGTCTCCCTCTGGTCAACCTGAGTGTACCATTATCGATGGAAATATCTCCAAAGTCTGTTTGCCCCTCTGCAGTGCTGAAACCGGAAATGGTAAGTATCGGCGTTGTAAGAATGGTTGATTTTTTATCAAACAGGGTGAAATTCTGAACTGATATTGTTGTATCTTTGAGGAAGTAGAGAGGGGATGGGGGAGTGCTCTTTGTTAAATCAAGGCTCAATTTTCCCTTAAGGTCTGCCAACCCTATAGAGGTAACAGTTGGCATAATGCCAAAGGTTTGAAAGAGAGTGGACGTTTGAATGTTGTTGATACTGAGTGAGCCACTCAGTATCTTCGGTGCTGTCAGTTCGCCCTGCCATGAAAAAGTTGACGATGCCCCGTTCTGATCTCCTGTTAAACGGAAAGAGCCGCGTTTTTTTACCTTTCCAGCATCTGTGGCAGTGGTGTAATTTTTTAAACTGAACTGTATAGAGTTCCACGAAATGTGCGGTTTACCTGATCCGCCCCTATTGAAAAGCTGAAGGACACCGCCGTCAACAACGACAAGATCGATGTCAATGATGGTGGCTGCAGGGTGAACGCTGGCAGGGCTTGTCCTGTTGTCAGAGTTGAAAATATCCCGAAGATTATTTCCAAAACTCTCTCCATTTGAAGAAATTACCGGGTCTCGTATGGAGACTGTCTGCAGGTGAATATATTTGGATACTGGATATAAAGTACCTATGATGTTTGCAGCAGGGGCCACAATTTTTAAGGAATTATTGTGTGTTCCAAGCGCGGTGTCATTGACTTTGAGGTCAAAGGTAATAGCGAGTTTTTTACCTTTTTCATTTTTGGGGCTGAATGTCAGGCCGATTCTGCCGTCAGCTTTTCCTTCTGTAAATTCATACGGGAGTTCAAATGGAAGGTATTCAAAGTAATGAGGCAGATTAAGGGAATGAATATCACACGACAGATTAGTGTCATGTTTGTTATCACCTCTTTCTCCAACGCTGGCTTTTCCTGTGAGCTCCAGTGGACTGCCATTTATCGTAGCGGAAAAATGAGGTTGGATGTAGTTGCCTGCCTGAAAAGGAAAGTTTGAAAATGTTGGCAGGGCAAGTCGAATATCTTCAACACGGTGAGTTTTTTTTAAGGGGAGGTCTGAAAAGT
>JAOZLO010000406.1 GCA_029934775.1 Desulfocapsaceae bacterium | reverse complement strand
AATACTCCTTGATGAGAACTCTGTACTAAGACCCCACAAGGGTGTATAAGGAACTCAAATCTTCTGCTTGAAAAGGTAATAGACAACCGAGAGGAACTCTCTTATGGCTCTTGATAAGACCGATATAAAAATATTAAATATTCTTCAGGAGAACGGTCGAATAACGAATGCTAAACTGGCTGCAGAGGTTGGTATTTCACCACCGGCAATGCTGGAGCGGGTCAAACGTCTTGAAGCTGCAGGCGTGATCAAAAAGTATCTTACCATCCTTGACCACAAAAAAACCGGCTTTGGACTGATGGCCATCATTATTATTTCGCTCAGTCTACATCAGATCTCTTCGCTGCAGCAGGTAAAAGAGCGGTTGATCATACTTGAAGAAGTACTGGAATGTTATCAATTAACTGGAGATGTCGATTTTATGCTCAAGGTGGCAGTCAGAGATATGCAGAGTTATACGGATTTTATCAATGATAAACTTTCAAGTATCCCTGGCATCCAGAATATCCGCACCTCTTTTGTCCTGGAAACCCTGAAAAACACCACAAAACTGAAACTCGAAACAGAGTAAATTCGAACAACTGCTGCATCTGCCCTGCTTCGTGCTTCCCTTTCAAATTTAATAGAATAACTCAATTCTTCCTCTGCAGAATTGGGGTTTAATGATTAGCAACTGTACCAGTTGTCAAGGTTATAAGCTTATTTTTTAATCATGGTTCCTGCTGTCTCAACTTAAACTTCTATACCAAGAGGAAAATTATGTCAGTGGTTGTGGCCAGACAACTCGTAAAAACATATGTATCCGGTGATATTATCGTAAACGCCATACAGGGTGTTGATTTTACCATTGAGCCTGCTTCATTTGTTTCTTTCATAGGCCCCTCTGGGAGCGGCAAATCCACCTTACTCAATATGATAGGGTGCCTTGACCCTCCCTACCAGAGGGACACTTGAGGTGGCAGGACAGGAAATTACAAACTTGAACCGCAGGGAAGCTGCACTCTTTCGTGGAAAAAATATCGGTTTCGTCTTCCAGGATTTTAATCTTATACCTGTTCTCAGTGTCTTTGAAAATGTGGAATATCCTTTACTGATGGTGCAGAACTGGACTAAAGAGAAGCGAAAAAAACGAGTCCTTGATCTTCTTGATGCCGTGGATATGTCTGACCAGGCTGGCAAAAAACCTAGTCAGATATCCGGTGGCCAAAAACAAAGGGTAGCCGTGGCAAGAGCCCTGGTAACAAATGCAAAGCTTGTTCTGGCTGATGAGCCCACCGCTAATCTTGACAGGGTTACAGCCAACCGAATCATCAGTTTAATGCAGCAGATGCGGGATGACTTCCAGACCACCTTCGTTTTTTCAACACATGATCCAAGAATCGTCAAAAATGTAGAGACCACTTTCACTCTGGAAGACGGTAAATTTTCCTCTCAGAGTGATGGCAAGGGAGGGGGCCATGCTTAATATTATAAAACTTGCCACACGCAACCTGCAACGCTATCGACGCCGCACTTTTCTCACCTCCATGCTCATAACTCTCGGTGTAGTCGCTGTTCTTCTTTTTATTTCCATTTCCGGTTCATTCAAGGCCATGATGATCGGCCAGATAACCGATTCCATGCTGGGCCACTTGCAGATCCATAAAAAAGGCTATCTTGCATCCATAGACAGTCTTCCGCTCAATCGAAATCTTGGCGGAAAGCAGCTGAAAAAGATCGAACAGATTTTAGCTGAGGAAAAAACAATAGAGGCATACTCCATGCGCATCAAGCTTGGTGCCATGTTTTCAAATTTTACTGAAACCACAAATATCCGCCTGAACGGTGTGCTGCCTGACCAGGAACTGAGTACAGCACCTTTACTGGTAGACCGAATTATTGAAGGGAAAAAAGAAGGCCTCCTCAAGAAAGGTGAAATCCTTGTGCCAGAGCTTATTGCCAAAGGAATGAAGGTTAAAGTTGGCGACACTATAGTGCTTGTTGCCAATAACAAAGACGGATCAGTCAATGGTCAGACCTTTATGGTCAGAGGTATCCTTGAGGGAATTTCCGGTCCGGGGGGACGCGACGGCATGATTCACCTTGATGATGCAAAGAGTCTGTTGCGTATAAATGACGCGGAAGTAAGCGAGGTTGCCATACGCTTGAAAAACATTGACCAGTTACCAGCAGTTTTTTCCCGTTTAAAAACAAAACTTGAGCCAATGAAAAATAAGAATGGCAAGCCTGTTTTTGAAGTGCATACCTGGGAGAAGCTGTCACCATTTTTCAATATCGCAAAAATGATCGATTTAATGACCTTTTTTATCAAAATCATGCTGGTGGCCATCGTCCTGGTCTCCATTATGAATGTGATGATTCAACTTTCAAATGGTTATTACAGGCATCCGCCAGCCACGATAATCTCGGATGGTATGATGTAGCTGATGTTTTTGAGGCGTATGCCAGCCTCAAGCCACTCCCTCTGGCAGCAATATCCTTAGGAAAAAAATCATATAAATGGGGGAAAGGCTACGCCTGGAATCCTGTCGGTTTTCTCAACAGGGTTAAAGATCCTAACAACCCTGAAGAAGCACTGGAAGGTTTTATCACGGCTGAGGCTGATCTGGTAAAAAGTTTTACTGGAGATTTGCAGACAATAGCTCTCACCACCGTCGTCCTGCCTGTTGGAGAGAGCCTCAATGAAGACTTTGGAGAGAGTCACAATGTCGACCTGGCCGCCAGACTCTATCTCCTCTATAAAGACACAGATATTGATTTTCTCTTTCTTTCAGGGAACAGCCGATCAGAACGTTTCGGGTTAGATTTTTCCAAAAATCTGGCTACCAACTTTGAAATTCATGGCGAACTTGCCTATATACATGATCAGAGGCAGATAACTTTACAGGAAGATGGTTCTCTTCTCAGAAAAGAGGTGTCGACCCTTTCTTCTCTGCTCGGTATCCGCTATTTATCAAAAAATGATATTACCAGTATTATAGAATATTATCATAATGGTGGAGGATATAGTGAGGAAGAGTTGGGTAACTTCTACCAGTTTATCGCCGATGGTAATGATCAATTTATCTCCGCCGGCCTTGAAGATCAGTTGAATACAGCCCGGGAACTCAGCCTTCAGGGATATGGGAGACCACAACCGGGCCGTGACTATCTATACGCCCGGATCACCCAGAAGGATTCATTTGATATCCTCTACTTCACACCTGGAATTACAGCAATTTACAACCTCAGTGATGAAAGTATCTCTTTGAGCCCGGAGGTTGTATATTCAGGAGTCACTAACTGGGAATTTCGCCTGCGTTTTACTTACCTGGGAGGAAAGTCTTTTACGGAATTCGGAGAAAAACTCAACAGCAGTAAGCTGGAGCTGCGGGTGCGCTTTTTCTTCTAACACCCCACAAGGGGGCATAAGTACCTTGTGGGTAAAATAAATTCCCCCGGACTTACTCTTGATTTCCCGTAAGGAAGAAGGTATAAACATTTTCGCAGGTGCATATTGCACGATAATAGGAAAGACGGTATGAATCCGTCACAAGCCAGTCCTTGCTGTATTCGAAGTCTGCGGCAACTGGTGTC
>JAOZLO010000050.1 GCA_029934775.1 Desulfocapsaceae bacterium | reverse complement strand
GTTTCTTGAAGAGGATTTTCTTAAATATATATTTCTGGCCTGTTTTTTTATTGATTACCCTTGTGGGTATGGCAGTTCTTCCTTTCATCCTTCTTGTAAATATTCTCTTTTTTTCTCGCACTCTCGCATCAGGTCTGCGGAGATCAATTCGTTTTTATGGATGGGTTCTTGTCTGCCTGGTACCATTCGGGGCCCCGGTAAGAGTTGAAGGGGACGATAAATTTTTGTCCCCGGTGATCTTTGTAGCCAACCATAATTCCGCCATTGATCCCTATCTCTTTGGAGCTATGATAACAGAAAATGCGTTTGTCACTTCCTGGCCCTTTAAAATTCCATTATACGCACTGTTGATGAATCTTGCGGGATATGTCAATGCCGGGGAGGGCTGGGATAAAGTATGCACAAAATGTAAAAAACTGCTTGAAACAGGGAGCTCTGTAACCATCTGGCCTGAAGGGCACAGATCTCGGGACGGTCGACTGGGGCGTTTTAAAAATGGTGCATTTGCCCTGGCGATTGAAACAGGAATTCCCATCGTTCCCGTCTGTATCCTCGGTTCTGGTACTGTTCTTCCTCCCGGCAAAAAACTTCTTATTCCCGGCAGGGTCAGGCTTATTGTCCTTGATCCAGTTGATGTCGGAGACAGCAACCAGAGTTCAGAGATTCGTATCAAAGAACTGCGTACCAGGGTTTATTCTGCCATGGAACAAATACTGTCGGAAAAAGGTCATTTCCGGCAATGCCAGATTGACCCGGAAGATCGTTCCAGAAAGAAGATATGGATATGAACCAGAAAACTCCTTACAGCCTTGAACAGGCTGTAAAACTTCGGAAGAAAAGTCGTGAAGAAATTGAAAAAGAACAACTCTTTCTCTTTAAGAGGCATCTTAGACAAGCTGTTTGTGTTCCTTTTTATAAGGAGCTTTTTGAGAGTGAGGGGATAGATGTCAATGCATTAAAAGAATTACAGAATATATCCCTGATTCCTTTTACAACTCGTCTGGACATTGACCAGCATCCTCAGCAGTTTGGTCTGGGAGATCAAAAAAAAATAAGGGATATCGCTATTACCTCGGGGACCACGGGAGAACCTGTGATTGTACCCTATACTGCCGGCGATTTGCACCGCCTGGCTTTTAATGAGGCGGTGGCATTTTATGGCGCCGGAGTAGAGACTGGAGACAGTGTACTTCTTACTGTGACCCTTGATCGCTGTTTTATTGCGGGACTTGCCTATTATAGTGGTGTCACTTTTCTTGGAGCTTCTGCTATTCGCAGTGGCCCCGGGCAACCTGCAAGGCAATGGCATATTATTGAAAAATTGAACCCCCGGGTTATTGTCGGTGTGCCCACATTTTTAAAAGAACTTGGAGAGTGGGGTGATAAAAAAGGCATTAATGTTGCTGATTGTTCGATAGAGACTATCATCACAATCGGTGAGCCGGCGCGTAAACCCAACTATTCTCCCACTGCCCTTGGGAAGTGTATTGAAGAAGTATGGGGGGCAAAGATGTTTTCCTCCTATGGAGCCACCGAGTTTGAAACTGCTTTCTGTGAATGCCGTGAGTCTGCAGGTGGACACGCTCATCCTGAACTTATGCTGGTTGAAATCATAGATGATTATGGCAGGGTGCTGCCTGATGGTACACCGGGTGAGGTTGTTGTAACACCGCTTGGAGTGGAAGGTTTTCCGCTTGTTCGTTTCAGAACAGGGGATATCGCTCGTCTTGATAGCTCCCCCTGCAGATGTGGCTGGAATACAAAACGATTAGGACCGATAGAGGGGAGGCTTGCACAGCGACTCAAATACAGGGGAACTACTCTCTATCCGGAATCCATTTTTCATGCTCTCCATGATATTTTACATGTACGGGGTGCTTACGTAGAGGTACGCTCAACTGTTAATGGGACAGATGATATAACCGTGGTTGTCGGCTGTGATGATTTGGCTGTGGATGTTCAGAAAATTGAAGAGAGTCTGCATGCTCATCTGCGTGTTCGTCCAACGGTTGAGTTGAAAAAAAGTGAAGATGTTTTAGCGAAAATGACCCGGGAAAATGGGCGTAAGCCTGTGAAATTTTTTGATTTGAGGAAAAAAGGCAGTAATGACATGTTTAGGTGACCATCTGGGGATGGAATTTTCCCCTGAAGAAATTGCGGAATGTCGTAAGCAGAATGGATTGCTTTCCCTGGAGCTTGAACTTTCCAGGATATGTAACTTGAGGTGCATTTACTGTTACGCTTCCTCAGGTACGGCCCTTGAAAATGAATTGTCTTTTATAGAAATTCAGGAGATTATTGATCAGGCTGTAGCGCTGGGAGTAAAAAAAATTATAATTCTTGGCGGGGGAGAACCACTTCTCTATCCTCAGCTCTTTGAAGTGATAGATTATATTCGAGAAAAAAAACGTATAATTGATCTCTTCACTAATGGTCTGACTTTAACTGATAACATTGCAGCAAAACTGTACGAAAGAGGGGTCGGAGTTGTTCTGAAAATGAACAGCAGGAGGGCCGAGGTCCAAGATTTCCTGGCGGGAAGAGAGGGAACTTTTACTGCGATCTGCAGCGGTTTGAAAGCTCTGCAGGAAGCCGGTTACCCGGATGAGGAACATCCACTCGGGGTGGAGACAATTATCTGCAATCATAATTATGATGAGCTTCCCGGTCTGTGGCGATGGGCCCGCAGGGAGGGGATTGTACCATATATTGAAGCAATGACGATGCAGGGAAGGGCGACTGAACATGAAGATCTTGAGGTGACTCCGGAGATGGTGAAGAGTCTGTTTGAAGAGTTATCGCGAATTGATCGGACCGAGTTTGGATGCAGTTGGATGCCTCACCCGCCTCTTGTGGCATCTCATTGTGCCCGGCATGAATACTCATGTACCATTACCTCTATCGGTGAAGTGCACCCCTGTCCCGGCGTCAGCGTCTCGGTCGGGAATATACGGGAAAATGGATTGGCAGAAATTCTGGCGGGGAGCAGCATCATTCAGGAGTTGAGAAATATCCGGGATAATATAAAAGGGCAGTGCGCGATCTGTGAAATGCACGACCATTGTTATGGTTGCAGGGGGCATGCCTATCAGGTTACCGGCGATTATCTTGCTGAAGACCCACTCTGCTGGTTTAAAAAAAGTGACCCCAAAATGTGACTGGTTGAACAGAAAATATGGGTCTGAGTGAAAAAAATAATAAGTGGGTTTTTGAGGATCAGCCTGATCAGCATATCATCTCCCTTCTTGGCAATATTCCCGGCCGTTGGGGAAGAATGTCACCCCTCAGCCGTCTTTTGATTGTTGAAACTGCTTATCTGCTGAAGGAAGACGGCATATTTGTCAGGGGACAGCGACTGAGTGAGACCGGCCAGAAAATAGGGCTGATAGGCGGTACAAAAAGAGGTTCTCTGCGTACTGACCAGGAGTTTATTGCCTCAATGGCGGATGGTCCGGGTCTTGCCAGTCCCTCCTTATTCGGTTATACCCTGCCTAATATTCCTCTTGCTGAGGCAGCTTCTTTTTTTGGACTGACCGGTCCTGTTTACGCCATTTTTGATACCAGGAATCCTCTGGAAAAAGCTGTAGATGAGGCACGACGCCTTCTTCTGATGCAGAAGAAACTGACCCTGATGCTCGCCTGTGAATTCGATCATTATGATTATCGAGGACAGCAGGAGCAGCTCACAGTAACCATAACGGTTGTAAAACATAATGCTGACCATAACTCTGATCTATCCTAAGTGGAATAAAATCCCTGAACAGACTGAATTTCATCTCCCACCCCATGGTCCTGTCTGTGTGGCGGCTTCGATTCCGCAGCAATATGAGGTGAAATTTGTTGATGAGAACGTGGATGAGATAGACTTCTCCGTATCCACCGACGCTGTTCTTTTGTCAATGATGTTGACCTGTCAGTTGCCAAGGGGGAGAGAGATTGCCGCCAGGTATAAAGAGGCAGGTGTCCCTGTACTTGCAGGCGGTATTTCGACGATGCTTCATGCTGAGGAAGTTGAGGAATTTGTTGATTCTATTTTCTTGGGTGAGACGGAAGGCGGTAGGCTTGCTGGTGTTCTGGAAGATCTTGTGAACGGCTGTCTCAAGAAAAAGTACGATTATTTTCATGACTTCCCTCCCATAGAGAGTGTAGGGCCGGCGCGTCGTTCCATTCTCAATAAAAAGAGGTATGTGTATCGTGGTGTAAAAATGGTCGATCTTGTCCACGCTTCCCGTGGATGTCGATTTAACTGTTTTCCCTGTGCAACCGCATACCTGGGAGGACGTAAATTTCGCCCGCGACCTGTTGAAAAGGTAGTGGAAGAGATTAAAGGAATTGATAATGATCGGCTGTTTCTGGTGGATAACTCCCTTGCCCAGGATAAGACGTGGGTTATGGAATTGTTCGATGCCTTAATTCCACTCAAAAAGAAGTGGATAAGTCATCCCATACTGGATGATGATGAGGTTATAGCAAAAGCTGCAAAAGCAGGGTGCTGGTATGTATACCAGGCTGTATTTGACACATCTGATGTGATCAGAAATCGAGTGAAACGTCTCAAATCTCATGGCATAGGTGTTCAGGCAGCGGTTCTTCTCGGCACAGATAATCAGGATGCTGACTACATTAAGCAGTTGATAGATTTTCTACTGGAAATCGATGTAGAGATGGCCGAATTTTCAATACTTACCCCTTTCCCCCATACACCTGTTACGGCAACTTATGAGAGGGAAGGGCGCATTCTGCATAAAGACTGGGTGCGTTATACAACTGCAGAAGTTGTATATAAACCGAAAAACATGAGTCCTGAGAAATTACAGGAGATGTATGCCTATGCCTGGAAAACATTCTATAAAGATTCCTCACAGTCCTTACGGATGGCCAGATTGTTTACGGATCTTGTGAAAAAAGAGATGGCGGATGGCACATATAAATCCTTAAAGCTTTCGGAAGAGCGAAAATGGTCCGACAGGTGAGAAACAATAAGGAGGCAATGTGCCTGATAATATCAACAAATCAGGTTGTCACCCCGTATCCCGTCTATCCCCTTGGTGCTGCATATATAGTAGGGGCCTTGAAAGATCAAGGTCACCAGGCACACCATTTTGATATGCTTGCAGATGGTGGTCTGGCCGGACTTGACGGGTTTCTTGCAGGAAAAAAATTTCATCTGGTGGGGGTATCGATCCGGAATCTGGACAGTGTTGACAGTGCGGATCCTAAAGGTTATCTCGGTGATGTTATAGAGACCGTAGAGTGTGTACGGAAGAAGCTTGATACTGTTGTTGTCTTGGGAGGGCCTGCTTTTTCTATTATGCCTGCTGATTTAATGGATCTTCTGCAGGCTGATTACGGGGTGGCAGGGGAAGGGGAAGGGCTGCTTCCCTGGCTGGCCTCGGAACTGGCAGCAGGCCGGAGACCGGAAAAGAAAATATTTACCTCTACCCCTGAAAAAGGTGGTTGGCGTCCTTCGGATCTGAGTTCCAGTACGGCCAGATACTATACGAATCATGGGGGGATGCTCAATGTTCAGACCAAACGGGGCTGTCCCTATGGATGCAGTTACTGCTCCTATCCCACTATTGAGGGTCGAAAGATCCGTTATCGTGATCCCCATGAGGTTGCGGATGAAGTAATCCGATTGCAGCGTCATTCCGGCGCTCAATATATATTTTTTACTGACAGCTTTTTTAATGATCCGGATGGAAAATTTCTGAAAGTTGCAGAAGCCCTGATTCAAAAAAAAAATACTCTTCCATGGTGTGCATTTTTTCGACCGCACAAAATAACGACAGATGAACTGAGATTGTTGAAAAGGGCAGGTCTTGCAGCGATGGAGCTGGGAACTGATGCTGCCACAGATGAAACTCTCGAGGGGATACAGAAAAAATTTCGATTTGACGATGTACTGCAGGTTCATGAACGTATAATAAAGGAAGATATTCCCTGTGCTCATTTCATTATGTTTGGCGGCCCCAATGAAAATGAAACAACTCTGCACAGGGGGCTAAAAAATATAGAAAAACTCACTAACTCTGTTGTTTTCAGTTTTATCGGTATTCGTATTTTACCGGGTACAGGTATCTTTGACAGGGCAGTGGCAGATGCAGTTATTGATATTGATGAGCCTCTGCTGGCACCAAAATTTTATTATTCACCCGAGATAAGCAGAGAGAAAATCGAGCAGAGTGTTCAACTGTCTTTTGATGGTCGGATGGATCGTATCTATCCCTGTCATGAATTTGATGATCGTATAGCAATGTTGCATAAAATGGGACATGTCGGGCCACTGTGGGATCTTATTCTCAGAAAAGGCAGACGATGAACGACCCAGAACAGCTGAAAGTTCTGTTGGTGATACCTCTTTACAATCATGCTGAGACGGTTGACAGTGTAGTAAGGAATGGACTGGCGACTGGTTATACCGTACTCGTTGTTGATGATGGCAGTACGGATGATGGCTTTGAGAGGATCGCAGAACTCGATTGTTTGAAACTTAAACTGACCCCTAACAGGGGAAAAGGCGTGGCAATCCTGGCGGCTGCGAGGTTTGCAGCGGATAATAACTTTCATGCAATCCTCACCCTGGATGCCGATGGACAGCATGATCCTCTGGAAGCGGGTAAACTGATTCGAGAGGCGGAAAAAAAAGCATCACCGACAATTATTATCGGTGCACGACAGATGATTCAGGATAGCGTCCCCAGATCAAGTCATTTCGGCAGGAAGTTCTCTAATTTCTGGGTACGACTTGAATGCGGGTGTGACCTGAGCGATACTCAAAGTGGTATGCGTTTGTACCCTGTCAGGGAACTTCTGTTATTAAACCTGACCCGCAGCCGTTTTGACTTTGAAGTGGAAGTGCTGGTGAAGGCTGTCTGGGCTGGTGTTGATGTGGAAAGTGTTGATGTGTCTGTCTATTACCCTCCTGCTGGAGAGAGGGTAAGCCATTTTGATAAAATTATCGATAACTGGAGACTCACCCGGTTGCATAGTGAACTGGTTTGTCGTCATCTCCTGCCATTCCCGCATAAACAGTTGGTGGCAAAGGAAGAACGTACACAAAAAACTCTGATAGTTAAAAATCCCTGGCAGACACTGAAGAATTTCTGCAGGGAGGGCGCTTCACCTTTCTGGCTGGCTGTGGCGGTCTGGTTTGGGATCTTCCTGGGAGCTTTGCCGCTTATCGGCGTCCATACCATCGTGATCATTTATGTAGCGTATCGTTTTCATCTTAATAAAGTGGCAGCGGTGGCTGCCAGCCAGTTCTGCATGCCCCCTTTAGTACCCGTTCTTTGTATTGAAACTGGCTATTTTCTCAGGACCGGCCAGTTTTTGCTCGATCTGTCCTGGGAAAAATGGTTACTTGAAGTACATTACAGGATATGGGACTGGTTTCTCGGCTCTCTCATTATAGGACCGCTTCTGGGGCTGTTTGGGGCAGCTGTGGTATATCAGGTCGCCCGCAGGTTTGCGGGGGGATCTGTTGACGGGTAGAGTTGATCAGGTGCGGAGCGGGTGTTGAGTGAAAAATCGTATGGAAGCTCTTGGTCACTGGTTTTTCTATGTGACAATGCGTTTTTTGGGACATAGAAGCGGAACAATTCTGCTGATTCCTGTTATTTTTACCTATGTTCTTGTCAGTTGCAAGATTCGGAAGACAGTGCGACATTACCTGGTCCATCGATTTCCCGGTGAAAGAGGATTTAAATATTGGCTGTACACATTTAAGAACGTATATGCCTTTGGCCATGTCCTCGTTGACAGGGGATGGCTTGGGATTAAAAAAAACGGTAGGTTTGAATGTGATCTGCTCGGTTATACTACTCTTGAAGAGCTGATAGAGAGGGAGAAAGGAGTTGTGCTTCTTACAGCTCACGTAGGGAACTGGCAGTCGGCACTTGCCCACCTTGGTGGTCTGCCCGTCAAGGTATACGCTTTAATGCAGTATAATCAGCAAGCTGCAGCTAAACACTATTTTGATATAAAGGGAGAAAAAAGGGCATTTGAAATCATTGATGCCGAGGGCCCATTTGGCGGCATGATAGATGCGGCGGCGGCCCTGCAGCGTGGTGAAGTCGTCACCATAATGGGGGACAGATATATAAAGGGTTCCTTCTCAACAGTGAGTTTTTTGGGAGAGTCCATGCGTCTGCCTGACGCGGCTTATATGCTTGCGGCGACAGCGGGTGCTCCAGTTGTTGTTTTGCTGGCAGCCAAAACCGGAACAAAGAGTTATCAGTTGAAAGTATGGGATCACTTTTATCCCTGCTATACAAATCGGGAAGATCGTGCCAGGATGCTCCAGGAATGTGCGGGGAAATACAGTTCAGCGATTGAGGAATATTTGAAAGAGCACCCTTTTCAGTGGTATAATTTTTATAATTTTTGGAAACAGTAAAAAATGGAAAATACGAAAAAGCAGTTGAAAGAAATATTGGTTAATGATTTAAAACTTCAAGGGATTAATCCAGAGGATATAAGTGATATCGAGCCACTGTTTGGCGAGGGGCTTGAACTTGATTCCCTCGACGCTGTGGAGCTGGTTGTTCTCATTCAGAAACATTTCGATATACAGATAGCTGATATGGAGGAAGGTCAAAAAGCATTTGAATCTATTAACAGTCTGGCTCAATATATTATGGACAGAAAAGAGTAGGGTAATTCTTTACTTCAATGGAATAAAAGGAGAAAAATGAAAAAAATAATCGTATTCGGCGTTATTCTGGCAGTTATTCTGTGTGGTTCTTTTACAAATGCAGCGGACGTTAAAAAGAAATTTTCCATTCAGGAAAGCATGGAGTTAAGCACTGTCCGGGATGTTCTTTCGGGGGAAGTTGCAATGTATTGGGGAGACCAGCCATATCCCAAAATTGAAAAAAAATATGGTACTTTCAAAACCAGCAAGAGAACAAACGGTTTCATGAAAGAAAATGAAGATTCATGTACACGGGCACTTGCATCAGCGCTTGCTGTTCTTCAGGAGAGAGCGGTAAAAGAGGGGGGTAATGCGGTGATTGAGATTAAATCCAATCTTCACAATAATGAAGAGTTGAGTGCAACTGAGTATAGCTGTCTTGTGGGTAAAATGATGGTGAATGTTGCGTTGAAGGGAACAATTGCAACTATCAAAAAATGATGGCGTCGTAAAAACTCTCCACCTGCTTCGTTGTTGCAAATTTTCTATCATTACAACGTACCCTAGTACGCTGGAATAATAGAAAATTTGCACGCCTCACATGTGAAGTTTTTTTATTTAGCCATCTCAGTTTTAAGTTTTTTACGAGATTGTCAAAAATGATGGCGTTGTAAATCAGGAGCTAAATGTATGTCAGGAATATTGGCACCCCATATAGCTGTAACCGGGTATGGATGTGTATCTGCCGCCGGTGCTGACAGTGAAGCTGCACTGAACACTCTAAATGGTGCTCAGGTCCATAACACTCTACTTGGTGCTTCCTTTTTTCCTCCATCTTTTACATCACCCTGTTTTCTGGCACAAAGTGGTTCACCTGATACTTTTGTATGCCTTTCAGATATCAGAAAAGATCGTTTTTCAGGGCTTAACCGTACAATCAGACTCGCTTTGACAGCTATAGACGAAGCGTTGACCAAAGCCGGGCTGTCAGTTGATGAGTTGCGAAAGAAATGTGTCGGAATTGCTCTTGGCACAACTGTAGGTTGTACCTTTCATAACGAATCGTACTATATTGAATGGAAGACTGGAAAAGAACCGGATCCCGTTGTATTGGAGACATATCTTTCTTCGAATTTGGCCGGATGCGTGCAGAATATTCTCGGGGTTCAGGGTCCGAGAGCCGTGATCACGAACGCCTGTGCCTCTGGTACAGATGCTATTGGCCTTGCCAAAAGCTGGTTGGAGTATGGACTTTGCGATATTGCCCTTGCTGGAGGAGCTGACGAAATATCCCGTATCGCCTGTCATGGTTTTAAAAGCCTGATGCTTGTCTCGGATGAGAGCTGTAAACCCTTTGACAGAGATCGGCGGGGGCTGAACCTGGGTGAAGGGGCTGGCGTTCTGGTGCTGGAGAAAGAAAAACAGGCAATATCGGATAACAGAAAAATAGTCGGCTGGATAAGAGGATATGGCATTGCCGGTGATGCCCATCATCCGACGGCTCCTCATCCTCGGGGTAAGGGATTGCAACTGGCTGTCTCCAAAGCTTTGAAGGATGGCGGGGTGCCCGTTAAGGCCGTGTCCATGATTAATGGCCATGGTACAGGAACGCCAGCCAATGACAGAGCGGAGGCAAATGGCATATACGAACTGGGATTCGCAGTTCCATCGATGCCGGTCGTTTCAACCAAAGGTGTCACAGGACACACTCTAGGGGCTGCGGGGGGGATTGAAGCTGTCTTTACACTTCTTGCACTTAATCAGGGTGAATTGTCCGGAACGGTCGGCTGCTTGAATTCAGATCCTGAGCTTCCCTTTAAAATTCTTGCTCAGGGAGAGAGTGCAGTTCTTAAGGGAAGGGTAGGCGTGAGTCAGTCCCTCGCCTTTGGCGGCAGCAATGGTGCTCTTGTCATTGAAGGGACTGGAAAATGAGCGTTTCAATATCCAGATTGTATTGTGATTCTTTATCATGTATGGAGACAGCCCCGGAGTTGTCCCGGCAGTTGCGTAGAGCAGATGACTTTATCAAACTTGGCGTTCAGGCGGGATATGCAACTATCAGAGAAGTAAAAGGAAAAGATTTTCTGCCTGCAGATAGCCTTGGGCTGTTTCTTGGTACCGCTTTTGGTACCATGGAGACAAACTTTGCAGTTTTGAATCAGGTTGTAACGGAAGAACCACCCTCGCCCATCCTCTTTTCCCATTCGGTTTTTAATGCGGCGGCGGGGTATATAGCCACTATTTTCGATATACAGGGTTGTGCCTTAACTATTACTGATTTTGTTTTTCCATTCTTCAGAGCTCTTGAACAGGGATATCTGGCTGTTCTGACAGGCAGGTTGGATTATTGCCTTGTTTTACAGATTGAAACGTACAGTACTCTTTTAAATGACGCCAACAAAAAATCCGGTTCTGCTGACGAGACATGGTGTCCCGGTGCCGTCTGCTGGCTGCTTGGTAAAACAGATCCGGATAGTTCGGTAAATTACCAGATAGAGTCGCTGAAAATCGAATCCGGCCTGGAGGAACCTGATAGCTGCCTGAAGTTTAAAGAACAGGTATGGATTAATGGAACTTCTTCTCTCTGCACCAATCCTTTATGTGCGGCTACTCTTCTCACTCAGAAGATGAAAACATCTGGAATTACTGACAGGTTGGATTGCAGAATTGACGCTCAATATGGAGCTGTAGAACTCAGATTTAACAGGATGAATCAGTGCCTTACTTCTGCAATCCTGCCAGAAAAAATAAGAAACTGAGGAATGTATTTTGAAATTACATAGTTGCGTATACTTCCAAGGCACTTATCCAGCGTAA
>JAOZLO010000405.1 GCA_029934775.1 Desulfocapsaceae bacterium | reverse complement strand
ATTGAACAGCAGGGTACGCTTACGGGTTATATTACTCTCCATGTAGGTTATGGAACATTCGCACCGGTAAGGGTTGAAAAAATAACCGAACACACAATACACGAAGAATATATCAACATACCCGAGGAGACCGTAAGAAAAATTGAGAAGACAAAAGCACGGGGAGGACGTATCTGGGCGGTTGGCACTACAACAGTAAGGGCATTGGAATTTGGAGCACAAAAACACGTCCGCCTGACCGCGATGGAGGGATGGTGCAACCTGTATATCTATCCAGGATTCACCTTTCAGATAATAGATAACCTGATCACAAACTTCCACCTGCCGGACTCATCTCTCATGTTTCTGGTCTCAGCTCTCTGTGGAAGAAAAACCCTCCTCAATTGCTACGAAGAGGCAATTGAGGAGGGATATCGTTTTTTTTCTTATGGCGACGCTATGGCTGTTATCACAACGCCATAGACGAAGATCAGCTGGCTGCGGCTGCGGGACATCCAGAGCAACCTGCTCCGGTCTGACACGCTGGTGCTGCGGGGGTCGGGGCCGCTGGAGTGGCGGGTTTACTGGAACCACTGTCTTTGCCTTTCGCCACACTTGAGTATCCGTCGGAATACCAGCCACCACCTTTTAACTGAAAAGAACTCATAGACATCAGTTTTTTTACCGGCGCATTACATTCCGGGCAATTCAAAAGGGGAGCATCAGTCATCCGCTGCTGTACTTCAAGCACCTTTTCACATTCTCTGCATTCATACTCGTAAACTGGCATTTCTTTCCACCTATCACACAGCTGATACGTTATCAGCATAAAAAATAACAAAAACCACAGCCCAACCTCTCATATTAAAGCTAAGCTGCACTCGAAACTGGAAGCTAACTTAATTCTCCTTCATCTTTCTGTCAACACCCTATAAATATCGTGCAAAAAAATATTTCAACTACAGGGTACCTTGCAAATCAAATATTCTCGGAAAGACTCCTGGTTGACCCATGCCAATATTAATGGTTATGTAGGGATACTCAGTCAGTTTGATTTAGTCAGCGGAGTCCGATTAGATAATTGCAAAACAACGAAAGCGGACAAGCTCCTGGAAAAGGTATTAAGAAGAGAGACCAGTGACCTTAGATCAGCTAATAACATTAGTGTCAGTTGTGGAGGAAGGGGGTTTTCAAAATGCCTCCAAGATTTTATTTCGGAGTCGCTCCGCACTCAGTGTGTCGTTAAAAAACCTGGAACAGGAGATGGGTTTTTCAATCTTTACCCGGGAACATTACCGACTGACTCTAACAGATTATGGGAAAAGATTTTACCAAGAAGCTCGAAAATTAGTGAAAAATGCTGATGAATTAGCATCTTTAGGCCAATACTTTGCCCAGGGAAATGAACCTGAAATTAGAATCACTGTAAATGCAATTTGTCCGCTTGAATCCATTGTTCCTCTTTTGCATGAATTTGAATTAGAATACCCGATGGCAAAGATTATTTTCCGCGCAGTCAATGGACCGAACCTGATCGAAAACCTCTTTAAAGAGGGAGATGAAGCAGATATCGTTTTGACAGACATCCATTCCTCTGATCCTCACGTTGAAAGAATTTATTGGCAAACCATCCAATTTGTTCCGGTCATGGCCGCATCTTTTCCCCTGGCCAAAAAAATCGGCCAGATTCAAAAGACAGATCTATTACCTTACCGACAAATTATTATCCACACCAAAGAACACGAATATTTTGATTATTGGGTAGTGAACAATTTTTCACTGAAAAAACAGTTTGTTCTCAATGGGATTGGCTGGGGAATGCTCCCGAAATTCCAGATAAAGGAAGAGCTTGAAGCAGGACTTTTATTACCTTTCTCAACGCCTCTGGTAAAAACGCTTTCTCTTCCCATTTGGCTTGCGAGGCGTCCTGACCGGACAATTGGCCCCTTGACCCAAATTTTATGGAAAAAAATGCAACAACTGGGTAACACCGCTTAAACGATAAAAACACCTGACACAATTCGATTGCAGTCAGGTGTTCAATCATTAAGCAATTTTGATTAATTCTATTCGGGCTACCTTCTTTACATCAACCAGTTCGGAAGGACGGTTACAATCCAGGGAACATGTGTAATCACCAGCGCTGATGAAATTAAAGCTACAATGAACGGCCATCCCTTTGCCAGAAATTCCAGAACTGATACCTCGCTGATTGTACAGGTCAGGTACATGATTGATCCAAACGGTGGAGTTATCCCACCAACTGCTATCGTACAGATCATGACAAAACCGAAATGTATCGGATCTATCCCTATTTGTTGGGCAGCGGGAAACAGCAACGGTGTGGCAATCATTAATAATGCAGTTCCTTCAAGAAACATTCCCATGGCCAGGAGGAAAACATTGATCATCAACAAGAACAGTATTTTGTTGTCGGTAAAATTAACTATCATTGCTGTTAAGGCCTGTGGAATTCTTTCCCATGACAGATAGGAACCAAACACATTGGCAGCTACGATTACAAACATAATCGAGGAAGTGGCTATCACTGATTCCACTAATACATTTGGAATATCAGCGAGCTTCAACTCTTTATATACGAAGAAGCCGATAATCAGGCAAACCAGAATAATTACTGCCCCAGCCTCTGTTGGGGTGAAGAACCCAAAACGTAATCCGACGATGACCATTACAGGCATAAACAATGCCCACACACATTCTTTGAAACTGGCCCAAATCTCCTTTAACGATGCCCTCTTATCTCTACTTGGTTTATAGCCTTCCTTCTTGGATATTATTACTACTGTAGCAAAAAGAAAGGAGCCCATGAGCAGACCCGGAAGGTAACCTCCCAGAAACATTTTGCCTACAGATGAGTTTGTAATAACAGCATAGATAATCAGTGCTACACCTGGAGGTATTATCGGACTGATCAGTGAAGAGGCGGCAGTAATCGCTGTTGAAAACCCCCTATTATAACCCGCTTTATCCATCTGCGGCACAAGTATCTTGCACTGCATCGCCGCATCAGCACTGGCCGAGCCGGAAATTCCACCCAGTAATGTTGATAAAAGTACGTTTACGTGAGCCAACCCCCCGGACAAGTGCCCTGTCAACAAATTGCAGAATTTCATCAGGCGGCTGCTGATGCCTGAATGATTCATTACAACTCCAATTGTTACAAAAAAAGGTACTGCCAGTAATGTAAATGATTCATTAGATGACACCATTTTTTGAACAACCAGCTGCATAGGCATTGTTTGATCATAGAAGGCAAAATAGAAGAACGTCACAGCCAACATGGCGATAGCAACAGGTACACCTATTGCGAACAAAATAAAAGCAGCTATAACAGGAAATATTATCATCAGGCTCCCTCCTCTTGTATTCTCAAATCATTCTGATCTCCCGAGTCATTCCACTTTCTCAAATCAGTTATTAACTTCCTGATGGAATGGATTGACATAAAGGCAAATCCCAGGACTATAGCTGAATCGATATAAAGATAGGATATGTTCAGCAAGGATGTTGTCTTTGCTATGGCACCCTCTGTCAGAATATAAGCGTAGTAAACCACATAAAAGCAAAATAAAATCACAGACACGTCTA
>JAOZLO010000049.1:8484-11502 GCA_029934775.1 Desulfocapsaceae bacterium | reverse complement strand
TTGACATGCGTGATATCTGCAGTCAGGAGTGTAAACCTCAGATCCGGCCTTCTCCAATTCTTCTTTCAGGAATCGGGTGTCAACACCGGTTTGCAGGTGATGCCATGGCAGGATTTCATCAATCTTTCTTGCCCGCAGATAATCGTCCAGATTTATATCGCACTTTTCTGCAGCATGCTGCCAGAGATCGAGGTTGAAATGTTCTGTCCAGCCGTCAAAACGTGCACCATCGGTCCAGGCAGTAGATAAAAGGCTGGCAAGACGCCTGTCGCCACGGGAAAAGACACCTTCCAGATAACTGGTCCTGGGGTTGTGGTATTTCAGGTTGACCCCTTTTCCTGGCATGTTATTTCTGAGTTTTCTAAAATAGGCATCACTTTCTTTTATACTGAGCTGTTTTTCCCACTGGAAAGGGGTATGAGGCTTGGGGACAAAAGTCCCGACGCTGACATTAATCTGTTTTTTACCTTTGGCAGTTCCCTGGTCTCGTTCTTTTTTGGCCTTTTTGACAAGGTCTACAATAGCATCTATATCTTCTTCCGTCTCTGTTGGAAGCCCGATCATGAAGTAGAGCTTTATGACTTTCCAGCCAAGAGCGAAAGCGTCTTTACAGGTGGCTATAAGGTCTTCTTCGGAGATGCCTTTATTTATGACCCGTCGCAATCGCTCACTCCCTGCTTCGGGGGCGAGAGTAAAACCGGTTTTCCGGACCCTTTTAATCTGATCCATAAGGGTTGATGTCAGAGTACCTACCCGCATGGACGGCATGGAGACGGAAGTAAAACTTCCACTGAAACTGTTCATTAAATCAGGGAGTGATTGTTCTATACAGGAATAGTCTCCAGTGGAGAGTGAGAGCAGGGCAAGCTCCTCAAATCCTGAGTCAGAAATACCTTCTATGGCAAGTTCTTTTATTTGAGCCGGGCTTCGTTCCCTCACTGGTCTGTACGTTATGCCCGCCTGACAGAACCGGCATCCGCGGGTACATCCACGGGCGATTTCAATTCCCAGTCTGTCATGAACGATTTTGGCATTGGGGACAATCGGGTGTTTGAGATGATCGATGCGATCAAGGTTTTGTATAATTCGGCGGCTGATTTGAGGCTTGGTACCTCCAATTTGTTTTACCTCTATTATACGGCCGATATCGTCATATACGGGTTGAAAATGAGAGGGTATATAGATGCCATTTACCTGGCTGAGTCTCTCCAGCAGACTTTTTCTGTCACTGTGACTGTTTTTTTCCTCTCCGATAATTTCGGCAATTTCAACAATTGCCTCTTCTCCATCGCCAAGCAGAATAGCATCAAAAAAATCCGCAACAGGCTCAGGGTTCAAAGCTCCGGCTCCTCCTGCCAGGATCAGGGGGTGGGAGTTATTTCTCTGATTTGCCAGAAAGGGTAATCCTGCGAGATCGAGAATGGTGAGTATGTTGCTGTAGCAAAGTTCGTAGGGGAGTGTTATACCCAGTATATCAAAATCCATTAGCGGATGGTCTGATTCCAGTGAGGTTAATGTCTTTTTTCTCTCCCTGGTAAGATTCTCTACGTCAATATCGGGACAATAACAGCGTTCCGCCAGGAACTTGTCATGGCTGTTGAGAATGTGGTAAAGTATCTGCAATCCCTGATGTGACATGCCAATTTCATACATATCTGGAAAAATCAGGGCACAGCGGGTTTTGGCTGACGCCCAGGGTTTTGTAATAGAGTTATATTCGCTCCCCAGGTATCGGCCTGGTTTGGTAACATAGGGAAATAATGTATTGTCCGTCATTTTCAAAAATCCATTGTAATTTGTACGAGATGGTAAAGATTCTTTTCCATAAGCCTGCAGACTAAAAAATTCAGCCTGGCCGAAGACCATTATGCTTTCTTCATTTACTGAAATTTGGTTGACTTTACAAGTCTGGATGATGTAATCAGACAGTTTAGTCATTTTTTAAAAAAGGTGTTTTTTATGAAATGTTTTGGTTTTCTCCTCTTTTTCATGGTCTGCATGAGTTTTCCTATTTTGCCTGCAAGCCATGCTGAAAGATTGCAGTCCATTGTCATAGAGTCTATTTCATATAATGTGGAACTGGAAGAAAAAGAAAGTATAACTTTTAAACTTAATGGTCCCAGGGTGCCGAATGTTTTTCGATTGAATGGAGATAAGCCACGGTTGGTTATGGACTTTCCTGAGGCTGTTTATACCGGTGGGAAAAATATCCCGGTTAACAATGGTAAACTGGTGCACGGTATCCGCACAGGAGTACATACTTCTCCGGTAATGAAAACACGAGTTGTCATCGATCTTTCCAGTCAATACGATGTTAAATATGAACAGATTACTGCTGATAAAGAAACTGTATTAACAATTATTCTCTCCCCCATATATATAGAAAAAATAGAGGATAAGAGTGATGTCGCTCAAATTGCTGTGGGGCAGGGGATTGGTATCGAGAAAACAGAAACAGAAAAACCTGTTTCTCCTGTCTCTGTCGAAAACGAATCGTTGGCAGAAGAGGCAGCTGCGTCGGACAGTTCTGGCGGTGGATCTCAGTTACTTGAAATATCCTTTGACGACTCTTCAAATAAAGGTGAGATGGTCATTTTTCGCCTGAATGATTTCTATCCTCCCACGGTATCAGCCATTGAAGAAGAAACACCCCGGGTTCTCTGTGATTTTATGGATATGCAGCTTGGTTCAGGTGTAACGGAGGTAATATCAGCGAAGGGCAAATATGTTGAACGTATTCGTGCCGCCCGACATGAGAACCCGGATAAAGTCAGAGTCGTTCTCGATCTTGCCCCCGATAGAGATTACGACCTCCAGCAGGTGTTTTTTAAAAATGATAATCTTTTTTTTATTATTGTTAATGAACTGCCCGTTGAGGTGATTTCTGATTAACACTTCCCCTAAATCTGCCTTCTTCCGGATCTATATGACTCTCGGACAGGCACTATAACCAAGGTGGGCGATGCCTTCAGCCTGCCCGAAGGGCATCATGGTATCTTTACGGTAAGATCTGTCTCA
>JAOZLO010000049.1:0-8384 GCA_029934775.1 Desulfocapsaceae bacterium | reverse complement strand
TGCCTTCAGCCTGCCCGAAGGGCATCATGGTATCTTTACGGTAAGATCTGTCTCACATAATTTGCAGGAGCCGTAAGTCTGAAGCCGCTTCTGTTCAAGTTTTCGGCAATCAGGACATGAGACAGTTTAACAGCCAGCGTACTATTATATTCCAGACCGGATATGTTAATCGTGTATGGTTGTCTGCAGTATCCTACGGGCATCCAATCTTCATAAGTGATTTCCGCCAAAATTTTCCCTGCATCATTTTCAATTCTTCGTGACAGGAGATCGCCCTCCCCAGAGTCTATCAGCATATGTGTCTTCTGCAGAATATTATCTGCTGTTGTCTGTACTGTAACCCAGGTCCCCCTGTTTTCTCTATCCCGGCGTATATCGGTAATGGTGGAAGGATCAACCCTGACTGTCCCCCTGATCCAGTCCACCCAGTCACCTCTCAGCAGTGCAGGGGGGATATTGTGAAGTAATCCATACGAAGAGACCCTGCCCGTAATATATCTTCTTTCAAGAGTAGTAATGAGTTGGAAAGTGTGTTGATCGCTTGTGACTACTAAAATGGGTTGTCCTAAAGGATTAGAAACAATAAGTTTAATAAAAGACGGGGAGAGAATCTGGAAATATCCATTTACACTCTTCTTTTCAAAAATATTCCGGTAGAAAAGAGAGATATCTCCATCAATTCCCTCCTGGCATGTTTCTGCCCTTGAATTGAGTGACTTCAGGAACTGTATGGTGTTCTCTGCCTGTTTCTCGTCAAGAGGGTCCGTCCATGGTTTGCGTGCACAACCGGAGCATGCCAGGCAGAACAGGACAAGTAAGATGGTGGTGGAATTACAGATTCTGTTCCAGCTGTTCCATGAGCACATCAATTTTATTTTTGACCTTTGTTCTGTGTTTCTCGTCTTTAAACATTTCATAAGCCTTCTTATACGACTGAAGTGCTTTTGTTTTCTTTTTAAGGGATAAGTACACATCTCCAAGATGAGCATGAATATGAGGATCTTCCGGTTCAAGTTCTATGGCATGCTCGAGTTCTGCCTCTGCTTTTTCAAGTTCTCCCAGGCGAAAATAGACCCATCCGAGACTGTCGGTTATATAGCCGTTTTCAGGTTTCAGTTCCACTGCTCTTTTAATATATTCCAGTGCACGGTCAAGGTGAATATTATTGTCAGCCCAGGTGTAACCTATGAAGTTAAGTGCTTCTGCATGTTCGGGCTGGATTTCAATTACTTTCTGCATATTGATTATTGCCTGCTGGTACATACCGGTTCTCTCCAGCAGTAAACCATATTCAAAAAAGAGTTGAGGGTTATCGGGATATATTTTAACTGACTCTTTCAGGAGAGCAAGTGCCGCAGGATTATTTTCCTGTTCCTGGTAGAGAGATGAAAGCAGAGCGTAAAAAAGTGGACTGCGATTTTCCGGGGTCGAGAGAAGTTTCTGCAGCAGTTTTGCGATTTTTTCCGGTCTGTTAAGTTTTTTGAAAATGCGAGTCTGCAGGTAGATGGATTCTTCAAAAACATCACTTTTTGTTTGAATCAGCTTAAGGTGATCCAGGGCCAATGTGTATTTCTCATCCTGGAAAAAAAGCAGGGCAAGAAGATAGTGTGGTTCTGAATTCTCGGTATTCCGGGAGAGCCGGATGAGGATTTCTCTGGCCTTTTCCGGCTCTTTTTTTCTTAAAAAGATTTTGGCTGAAATCAAATCGATATTTGCTTTATCCCGGCTCAAGAGGCGTATCTGTTTCAGGTCTGCCAAGGCTACATCATTGCGGTTCAGTTCGAGAAGTGTCTGGATTCGATTGAGGGAAGCCTGTTCGTCATATGGATCGGATTTCGTTATAGATGTAACTATTCTCAGTGCATCTTCATGCTGTTTCTGCGTTGTATAGAAGTGAGCTATCTCGTAGGCAAGATCTTTTGACCAGTTAATTGAGATTGCCTTCTCGTATGCATCGGCAGCATCCATATACGATTTTGTCTTGTTTAACAATCTTGCCAGGTAAAAGTGGGCAAAATAGTTTTCTCCATTTTTTTTCAGTAATTTTCTTAAAATGAGTTCAGCTTTCTGGTATTGATCCTGTTGGATATAAAGGAAAGTAAGTCGTAGTTGAACATCTTCGTTGTCAGGCTCAAGTCTTAAAACTTTATCATATAAAGTAATTGCTTCTGCCGATTTATGCTGCTGGGCATAGAGGTTTGCCAGAAAAAGAGT
Organism: Desulfocapsaceae bacterium; assembly: GCA_029934775.1. GTDB lineage: Bacteria > Desulfobacterota > Desulfobulbia > Desulfobulbales > Desulfocapsaceae > Desulfomarina. Next base: position 6,170 of record JAOZLO010000049.1, on the reverse strand, counting down.
AAGAGGGATGGTGTCCGGTTGCTCTTTTATAGCTTGTTGTAACCAGTCAATCGCTTTTGTGGTTTCCCCCATTTTAAGCAGCAGTATTGGTATCTTTCGAATTATATAATCGGCATTGGAGTCACATATGAGTGCTTTCTGGTATGCTTCAAGGGCTTCTGCGTAGCGTTCGCTTGTCTCTGCGTGGGATCCCCAGAGGAAATAAAAATAAGAACAGGAAAAATCAATACTGTCTTCTTCAATGAGTTCCAGAGTAGTGGGCTTGTTAAAAGAACAAGAACATAAAAGCAGGCATAAAATGACCGGCAGGCATTTGCGGAGAAGGGTCATTTTAAATCCAGAGTTGAGAATGAAGAGTTGGAAAAGAGAGGCATAACATGTTCCATTACCAGTTGATAAACAGAATCAATTGAGCCTGATGCATCGATTCTCCTGATGTACGGACGATCTATTGTGGCAAATATTGCTGCAACTTTCTGCAGGTTTTCGGCCTTTTCAAAGTCATTTGGAGCCTCCCCTCTTCCAGATATAATTCTTGTTAAACCAACGTCTACCGGTGCATGAAAAAGGAGCGCCAGATCTGGATTCGGGGCGAAACTGTTACGGGCAAGTACAGTTTCAGGATTAAAACCGATTGCCCCCTGGTAGGCGGCTGTTGAAAGAAAATATCGGTCGCATAATATGATCTTACCTCGGTTCAGCGCTGGAGTAAGGAGTGCATCCACGTGTTCTTTTCTATCTGCAAGAAAAAGTTCCAATTCTTCTTCATCGCTGTATCTTTTTCTATTTTTATAGAGCCGTCTGATTTCCCGGCCATATTTTCCATCAGTTGGTTCCCGTGTGGTAATAACCGGATAATTTTTACTTTTTAAAGCACTGTAGAGCAGTTTGAGCTGGGTTGATTTTCCGGTACCATCGGTACCCTCAAAAACAATGAGAAGTCCTTTTCTTAAGTGATCACTCAGCATTTTCATCCTTTTTGCATCTGGTTGCAGATATTTCTATTGTGACTGATCTTGGCAGCAAGATTTACAGCTTCTTTTAAACTTTCTGCACTTGCGATACCTTTGCCGGCGATATCGTAGGCAGTACCATGATCGACAGATGTGCGTACTATGGGTAAGCCCAGGGTTACATTCACCCCATCATCAAAGTGAAGGAGTTTAAACGGGATCAACCCCTGATCATGATACATGCAGATGACTGCATCGTAATTACTTCTGGAAGCTTTCACAAAAACTGTGTCCGGGGGAAACGGCCCGGAAACGTCAATTCCTTCATCATGACCTGAAGATACAGCCGGGAGTATGGTGTGAAGTTCTTCACTGCCAAAGAGCTGGTTTTCTCCGCCATGGGGATTGAGGCCGGCAACTGCTATACGGGGTGTTGCGATACCGAAGTCGATTTTGAGGCTGTTATGGGTCATCCTGATGAGTTGAAGGATACGTTTTGTAGAAATTGAAGTCGGAACCTCACTGAGGGGGCAGTGAATAGTTACCAGGATAACATTCAACGTACTGCCCGCCATCATCATAGCATAGTCTGTTGTTTCTGTGAGATGTGCCAGCATTTCAGTATGGCCGGGGAAATTGTAACCGGCATTGTTCAGGGCTTCCTTGGATATGGGACAGGTTGTAATACCTTGAAGCCACCCCTGTTTGATAAACTGTACACCTTTAGTAATATATTCTACCATGGCACGGGCAGTAGAGTCGGTTGGTTCTCCCCATTTAAGAGTGTCTGCAGGCAGTGATGAGAGTTGTATTACAGGTAGAGTCATTTCAGGTAGAGGAGTTCCCGGTTGCCAGGGAGTAATGGAGATCGTGAAACCCAGTTCATTCCTGATTTTTTCAAGGACAGCCAGATCTCCAAGAACAACAGTTTTATACAGGGAGGTGGCAGGAGATTGCTGAAAATAACGGAGAATGACTTCAGGTCCAATTCCTGCGGGGCAGCCCATTGTTATACCAATTATATTCATAGCAGCTATTGTACAGCGAAAATGAGAATAAGAAAAGATATCTGGTACGGGTTTGAAACATATGTGTTCAACACAGGTCAAAGGCGTTTTGGATCATTTCAACTTTTATCTTATTGCCCTCTGATATAATAACAGATACGACATCAAACCTTGCGGCTCTATCGAAGAGATCATTTTCCGTGAGGTAATATTGAGCGACTTTACCGATCTGTCTCTGTTTCCTCACTGTGATCGCGTCCAATGGATGACCATGGGACGTCCCTGATCTTGTCTTTACTTCAATAAATACAAGATATTCATCCACCCTGGCAATGATATCAATTTCCCCTAATTTACATCGGTAGTTTGTGGTAATAATTGTGTAGTTGTTTTTCTTGAGAAAATTCAAAGCAATGGCTTCTCCGGCTTTACCAAGATTCTGTCGATTATATGACATCCTGTTTTACTCCCTTAAAGGAATATCTATGAACGGGACTTGGCCCGTGGATCAGAATAGCCCGGCGATGTTCTCTGGTCGGATAGCCCTTATTTTGGGCAAAATTGTAAACTGGGTATTTTTCATGGAGTGCAAGCATGTATCTGTCTCTTGCAATTTTTGCAGCAATGGATGCTGCAGCGATAGAACCACTTTTGGATTCACCTTTTATGTAGGTCTCCTGAGGAATCTGCAGGGAGACCCTGAATTTTCCATCAATCAGGAGATAATCAATGATATCATCTTTGATATTCAAGTTATCCACAGCTAGTTTCATAGCAAGCAAAGAGGCTTGAAGGATATTGATTTCATCAATATTTTTTTCAGAGACCTGGCCTATTCCGATAAGAGCACCAGCACTTCGCAGCACGGCATCAAGGACCACTCTTCTGGAATGGGTGAGTTTTTTTGAGTCAATAAAGGCTGAATGATCGCAGTCCCGGGGAAGAACAACGCATGCTGCAACAACGGGACCTGCCAGAGATCCCCGACCGACCTCATCACAACCAGCGACATTTTGAAAGCCGCGGGAATAGAGAAGCCGTTCGATTTGGAAGTTATCTTCTCCTGGGAGGTTGTCCGGGAAGATCACGTATTAGGAGGCTGTCCGAGAATAGGTATTTTTTCTCAAATCGAGGTTTTTTGGAAAAATAAGCATAGCCATATAATTAATATTGCGAGCTTTATTTTTATAAAAAAAACGAAGAGTTGGGATAAAATACATTCTCGGACAGCCTCCTAGCCGATTGCATTACTTTTATAACAGCATAACACCGTTGTCGTTATGAAAGTATTTCATGGGGGCTAGCGAGTAATGCCGCGGTCACGAATACGTGCAGCTTTACCTCTGAGATTACGCAGATAGTAGAGTCGGGAGCGTCGCACACGACCCCGGGTAACAACTTCGATTTTTTCAATACGAGGATTGTGCAGAGCAAATGTTTTTTCCACACCTATCCCATGGGAGATTTTACGTACTGTGTAGGAGGCATCCATAGCACCTCGTTTATACTTGATTACTACTCCCTGGAAGAGCTGAACACGTTCCTTGTTGCCCTCAATAATGCGGATGTGTACCTTGACGGTATCTCCAGGGCGAAAAGTGGGGTGATCTTGTCTCATCTGTTCCTGGTCTATTCTTTCAATTATTGTGCTCATAACGTTTTCTATTGTTGAAATGTTTTTCGGATGTGATCTATCCAGTTAGTTACTTTTATTCTCTTGATCCGAGCAACCTGTCTACAATAACAGAAGCGGCTGATCTAACCGAGAGGTGATTGTAATCTGTTCTTCCACTTATCGGAGGTAACGTTCCATCACCACTTTGCATAACTTCAGGCGACAGGCCGTGAGCTGTACCGAAAAGGATGAGAACGGGTTCTTTTTTATCTATTATTTTTCGTAATTCAGCATACAGAATCACATTTCTCTGCCTATGTGCACTGGTGGTTATTATCAGAGGTCTTTTGCCATACTGGTCAGTTAGCCTCTTTACAACCTCATCAACAGACTCACAAAGGCTGATGATACTCAGTGCTTCTTTTCTGGCCGGGTTATACGTTGCTCCGTGGCCGGTTCTCCAGTGTTCCAGCAGTTCCTCAACCAGCAATTGCTGATCTCTGTACGGGGTGGTGATAAAGTATTTTTCAACCCCGTAGGTTCGAGCCATACGTGCAATATCGTGAAGATCAAGGTTCGTTACTGCAGAACCGATTACTTCAGCCCTTTTATTTACTACAGGATGATGTATAAGGGCTATATTTAAACTCGTAACACCCTGAAACGTCATCAGATATCTTTTTGAATGTGCATCACGTCGTCGTACAAGCCGTGCTGACGTAATATTTTTAACTCTTTGTTACTGAATTCCGCCATTTTAACCAGTCCGGGTCGTCTCTGCAGTGTTCTTTTAACGGAACCGAGAAAACGATACGTTTCTATCAATTCGTGATTCCCCGAGAGGAGTTCCGCCGGCACCTCTGAACCATTAAAAACCCGTGGTCTGGTGTACTGAGGGTGCTTAAGCAGGTTTCTGCTGAATGTATCTTTCTCTGCAGAATCAGTGCATCCAAGTACGCCGGGTAGAAGACGAGTCACAGAATCAACAATTACCATCGCAGCAAGTTCCCCACCTGTCAGGATAAAATCTCCAAGAGAGATTTCTTCATCGACATATTCTGCCCGGAATCTCTCATCAACGCCCTCATATCTCCCGCAAACAAGAATAAGACTATCTTCCTGGGATAATCTCCGGGCTATACTCTGATCATATTTGATCCCCTGGGGTGAGAGGAGTAGTACTTTTCCACCAGGCTGCTCTGCTTTAATTGTTTTAACAGCCAGAGCAAGTGGTTCCGGTTTCATTATCATACCTTCACCACCACCAAACGGTCGGTCATCTGTAGTCTGGTGACGGTCAAAAGCAAAATCGCGGATATCAGTCAACTTGACTTTGATCTGCCCTTTATTTCTTGCCCTTTTGAGAATGCTTTCATTAAGGGGTGAGTCAAGTAAATAAGGGAAAATGGTCAGTATGTCAAATATCATCTGGGAGTTTATCTGTCCTGCCCCTAGGAGGCTGTCAGTGTATAGTTCCAATAATCCCGAAGGAGGGTCTATGGTAATTTCTTTCGCGTTCTCCTTGATCACTATGGTTTTTGATATCGGAACGAGAATTTCTTTATTTCCCGCTTCTATAACCATTATATCCTGAGCACCATTGGAGAAGATTGTTTTGATTTTTCCAATGTGGCGCTCTTTCAGGTCAGTTACTGTTCTGCCGATGTACTGGTGCCAGTAAAATTCATCTTCAGCCAGTTCGGGTAGAAATTTCCTGGCGACAAGTACTCCCATTTTCACGACACTTTCAGCCTTGTCTCGATTAGTGATTGAGCCAAAGCGGACGATAGCCATTTTTCCCTGAACTTTGCAATTCAAAACAACCAGGGGGGGCGACAATATGCCAATGTCATTTACCAAAACAAGCTCTCTGTATGCGGAAATATTTCCAGGCTGTCCCGAGAAAGGGAAAACCTTTACTTCTCCTCGCATACCGTGAGCTTTTGCAACTTTACCCAGCAGTAAAAAATCTTCACTGGGAAAAGAGTAGTCCTGCGTCATATCAGGAGACTGCTTCAGCCTACTCAATGATCTCAAGTCGTGATCGTTTGTCGAAATTTGCGGCTGCTGCTGAAAGCAGGGAACGCATGGCGCGGGCGGTTCGGCCCTGTTTTCCTATCACCTTGCCAAGGTCTTCAGGCGCAACAGCAAGCTCTACAGTCACAGTGTCTTCTTCTTCAACAAGTGTGACTTTTACTTCTTCCGGCTGATCAACGAGCGACTGTGCAATGCAGGTTATAAGTTCTTGCATTTTCACTATTCTGCAACTGCAGCTTTTTTAATTAAACTCTTTACCGTTGCTGTAGGGAGTGCACCTTTACCCAACCATCCCTGAAGTTTTTCGTTGTCAATCTTTATTGCAGCAGGATCCATGAGTGGATCATAAGTGCCAACAATATCGAGAAATTTTCCATCTCGTTTTGCTTCACTGTCAGCAACAATAATACGATAGAAAGGTTTCTTTTTTCTGCCAAATCGAGTTAATCGAATACGTACTGCCATTACGGTTAGTCCTCTCGTTAATAAATTCGGGTTTAGTACCTTACTCCTTAACTTCTGTAAGAAAAAACAAGAAATTGAGGAATATATTTGAAA
>JAOZLO010000404.1 GCA_029934775.1 Desulfocapsaceae bacterium | reverse complement strand
GCTGAGGGGGAAATATTACGTACTCTCTGACTTATCAGATGATGATGTGTGGAAATTGCAGTGGTATCCATATGCGGCCTCAGCGTTCGGGAAATATTTTACCCGGGTTCAGTATCAAGTTGGGATCAAACAGCTTCTTGATATCCCTCTGCAACTCAATGCTGTTTTTTGAAAGTTCCATGGGCAGATACTGACTCTTGGCGATACCTATTCCATGCTCACCAGAGATCGTTCCCTGCAATCGCAGAGCCAAATCAAGCAACGCTTCTGTCCCTTCCCGGGCTAACTCTTTCCTGTCCAGATCCTGCGTGGTTATATTGAGATGGATATTGCCGTCACCGGCATGGCCAAAGGCAAAAACCTCTATCCCATATTTCTTCTCATAGAAAGGCAGCGCATCAACAAGTTCGGCGATAGCGGTAAGGGGTACAACTATATCCTCCGGGATATACAAATTTGCATATTCATGTATACGCAGACTGACCTGACGGCGAACTGCCCATATTTCTTCCCGTTCCTCTGCAGTTACAGCCTTGATCAGTTCAATGGCTCCCTCTGCTGTGGCAAGTGAGCAGATGGCGTCAATTTCCTCATCAATTTGTCTCTGTGGTCCGTCTACCTCGATGATCAGGATAGACGGCTTGTCTCCGGGTAGTGAAAAGGGCAGTAACTCACCAATAAGAGAGAGGCATTTATGGTCAAGGAATTCCATTGCACTTGGCAGGTATCCTTGACCCATAATTGCAGCCACTCCGTTCATGGCAGAAACCATGTCATTGAATACACACATCATCCCTGTGGTGGCGGCCGGCCTGGCAAGAAGTTTCAGGGTCAGCGAGGTGATGATTCCCAAGGTGCCCTCACTGCCAACAAGCAGATTGGTAAGGTCGTAGCCGACCACGCCCTTCCTGGTCTGTACACCTGTAGTAATCAGTTGACCTGTGGGCAGGACTGCCTCCAACCCGAGGATATAATCACGGGTAGTGCCGTATTTAACGCAGGCAGGCCCTCCTGCATCGGTGGCTGCGTTGCCGCCAATAGTGGACTGGTCCATACCGGCAGGATCCGGCGGGTAATACAGACCTGCTGCATCAGCTGCATTGCGAACGTGGAGACTGATAACCCCCGGCTCTACCTTCATGATAAAATTTTTCGTATCAACAAATTCAACGTGATTGAGCCCCATGGTCGACAGCACCACCCCGCCCTGCAGCGGCAGACATCCACCGGCAAGTCCAGAGCCACCACCACGGGGTGTGACCGGAAATCGGTATCTGTTTGCAAGTTCCATCAGTGCCTGAATATCACCAACTTTTTCTGCATGAACAACCAGTTCAGGCATAAAGTAAAGTTCGGATGCATCACCTGCATATTCGGCAAGTTTTTCAGGACTGCTGCTGACAGCTCCAGAACCGATCCTGTCCTGAATGGCTGTCTTGATCTCGTCGGTAATAGATGAATATTGAATCATAATACACTCGTAAAGCGGGCATTGCCCGCAACCCAGGATTAGAAGGTTAAGCCTGCCTCCAGTAAGCTGCTGAGTTTATGGTAGTCCTCAACTGTATCCACGTCAAGATGGATGCCAGAATCAGAAACATCCACCTCCTGTATCTGTTCCTTCAAGTTATGAAAAAGCACCCGGGGCCCTGTATCTCCGGTAATCCTCTTAACTTTGTTGAAGATGGAACGATGCACCACCACGGGATTCCCTCTTTTTCCCTGGCAGGTAGGGATAATAAGGCTCGAAGGTCGCTCCCGGAAGGCGTAGATCAGGCTATCTATAATCTTTGCAGTGATAAAGGGTTGATCACCGAGAAGAAACATGGCACCGTCAGTGTCATCGGGTAGTCCTTCGAGTCCCACCCGCAGAGAACTGCTATGTCCCATGCCGTAATCCGGATTTACAATTACTTTGGCATCTTTAAAATCGATCTTTTTCAAGATAGCTTCAGCTTCATACCCGAGCACAACGATCAAACTGTCCAGTTCAGACTTGTGTGCATTTTCAATAACCCTGTCCAGCAGAAAAGAATCTCCCCATGGAAGCAGAGATTTTACCACCCCCATACGCCTTGATAATCCTGCTGCAAGGATAATTCCTACGATTTTCAATTGGGATGGGCTCTTCCATCCCGGCTGGCCTTTACCTGGATGATTTCAGCAATGATGCTGACCGCTATTTCTTCCGGAGTTTTTGCACCGATATCAAGTCCTATGGGAGAATGTACTCCGGCAAGTGTTTGCCGGGTCACTCCATTTTTCACCAAGGCCTCAAATATCGTATCCCGCTTCCGAATGCTGCCGATCATACCGACATAGGCAGGCGAAACATCTGATTTCAATACCAGTTCAAGAACATCCTTATCACTCCCGTGTCCCCTGGTCACTATAACAATATAACTGGACTCTGTTATGGAGATCTTTTCAAATGCATCTTCATAAGACATATCATATATTTCATCTGCATCAGGAAATCTTTCCCTGGTTACAAAATCACTGAGATCATCAAATACACTGACCTGGAACCCAATTGTCTTGGCAAGGGAAAAAACAAAAGTTGAAATATGACCTCCGCCAAAAAGCAGAAGCTCTGGATTTTGCTGGATCAGCTCCAGGAAAATGGTTCTATCTGGTTCTGAAACTTCAAGCAGATAAGGGCGGTTTGCGTGTCCAGGCAGCTTCACCAAAGGAATAGTGCCAATAACACTACCATCTTTTTTAATAAGCATTCGTGTATCGGGTAGCAGAGCATCGGATTCATCCCTTAACAGGGTAATAAGAGTACCACCGCCACCACTTTGAAAAAGCTCATCAACGATCCTGAAAAATTCAACGGTATCATCTTCAGGCAGAATCGGTTCAAAAAAGAGCTCCACCCTGCCACCGCAGATCATGCCCTCTTCTGCGATTTCCTTTGCCGTCATCTTGACGGTGAAAAGAGAGGTCCGCTTCTGTTTGAGAAGAACCTTCGCTTTTTCAACAGCCCTATACTCTAAAAGACCACCGCCAATGGTGCCGGAGAGGACTCCGTCAGCATCAACCATGCAGATACTTCCGACTCCCCGGGGAGCCGACCCCTGGCGCTGGACAATCCGGATCAAAACTGCGCCCTTACCATTTTTCAGGGTCCGATATATTCTTGCACAAATATTTGCGTTCATCAGATTCTCCTCTAGCACCCCACAAGGGGGTATAAGTCAGTAATGTCCGGTTAGAAAATTGCACCACGTATCGTATGGATTTATGAGTTGATTCCTTCCGCTTTTTACTGCAAGTCCTTAACCGGACACTACTGGGTATAAGTGCCATGGTGGTATCCCTGAGTTTCTGATTCCAGTACTATCTCACGATTCGAAGTCGGAGTTTATGCCCTGGCTCCATAAGGGTGCTTATCTCTTTTTTTTATGACAGCTTTTATGGGGTAAGGCACTGATGTACTACTCTGCACTGGTGAATAAAAGGCTCCGGCCTGAGTTCGCCGATAACAACCCGGTTAAAAATTCCTCTGCCCCTTTGCTCAAGAAGTGCTGCAATCCGCTCACCGGCTTCCAGTGCCTTCAAATTATCCGCCTTGTTGAGGAAGGCAATTTTCATA
>JAOZLO010000403.1 GCA_029934775.1 Desulfocapsaceae bacterium | reverse complement strand
CAATGAGCTGCCGTACCTATTTCAAGCATAACAATCCCTGCACAATGGAATTTTACTCTCTCATTCTTTTTGCAATAACTGGAATGCTGCTGCTTACCCTTTCTCGAGAACTTATTACCACTTTCATCTCTCTTGAGATCATGTCTCTTGCGATCTATGTTATCGTCGGATATGACCGCGAGAGAATAACTTCTACTGAAGCACTGCTCAAATACTTGATGCTTGGTGCCTTTGCGGGTGCCTTTTTCACCATGGGTGCAGCGCTGATATATGGTGGCACCGGGAGCACTCAGTTTGCTGAAATCAGCACCTTTATCTCTACACACTCTGCTTCGACTCCTCTCCTTTTAGGTGGTACATTTTTTATCCTCATTGCCTTCTTCTTTAAAGTAGCTGCATTTCCATTCCATGCATGGGTCGTCGACGTTTATGATGGCGCTGCGGTTCCAGTCACGGGTTTTATGGCAACCGCCCTCAAAGCTGCTGCATTTACTGTCTTTGCCAACTTTCTTGCTCTCAATGGTGCTTTACAGAAAGAATGGCTTGATTTTCTCTTTTATATTGCTCTCTTTACCATGTTCGGCGGCAACCTGGTCGCCATTGGTCAGTCAAACCTGAAAAGAATGCTGGCCGCTTCAGGAATAGTTCACACGGGTTATCTCCTTGTCGGACTTGTTGCAATAAATGCCGAAAATTTCACTGGTACGGTCATTGCCTACTATCTTGCCGCCTACGCTGTAGGAACACTCGGTATCTTTGCAGCACTTTCTTACCTTGGCGGTGAAGGTGAGAAGAGAAGTTCTTTTGATGATTTTAAAGGACTTGCCAAAGTCCGGCCCTATTCTGCCGCTGCTATAGCAATTTTTCTCCTCTCAATGGCAGGGATTCCGCCGACTGCCGGTTTTATGGGAAAATTTTATATCATCACCAGTGCAATCAATAGTGGCCAGACAGCCCTTGCTGTTTTTATGGTAGTCAGCAGCATTCTCTCTATGTGGTATTATCTTCGCCTCATTATCACTATGTATTTCCACGATGCTGAGGACAGCTTTGAAATTGGGAGCTCAGTTTATGCGCCTGCCTGCACATTTATCCTGGTGTTTTGTGTTTTTGCAATAGGACTGTACCCTATTGTCATTTAGCCTTAAAAATGTGTATAATGGGTCAACAGTATCCTCACCAGAGGATAGGCCTATTACTTATTTATTGCAAATACTCGGAGTCATATCGATATGAAAGTAAAAGACATTCTTGCCCAGAAAGGCACACAGGTAGTTACTATTCGAGCAGAAACAACCGTTATCAATGCCATTTCAATATTTTCAGCCAACAGGGTAGGATCTTTACTGGTTGTTGATATGAATGATGCTATTCTTGGCATTGTAGCAGCTCGCGACGTTCTCATGGCTGTCGTCAATGATCTGGATCGCATTAAAGAATTAAGTGTCGATAAGATTATGACTAAAGAATTAATAGTTGCCACGGAAGATGACGAAATTGATTATGTCGAGGCAATCATGACGGAAAACAGAATCCGTCATATACCTGTTCTTGACGGAAAAGAGCTGAAAGGGATTATTTCTATTGGTGACGTTGTAAAGCTTCTGTTAAAAGCTAAACATGTAGAGAATAGGTATCTGAAAGATTATATCGCTGATAAATATCCCGGCTGATTTTCGTTCTCCCCTGCTCTGCCTGAAGTTACATTTTATGACCGACCCCGCCTTGGCTGCTTCGTTTTGCTCTGGCGGGTTTTCCCATCTCACCCTTCTAAAATCACCATCTACTCAGTAGCATCCCCTCGTAATATTTTTTTCTGAACACCATGTGCTGCCTGGAAGAAGAAAGTGTCTGGGAAAAAATATTGCCAGAGTATGGTATCAAATATCAGTTGCGAAAAGAGTTTCAGCAGGTATGGTTATTCATTCGCTTATTTATATTTTTTGTAACTGTTCAGGTGGTACCCTGAAGTTAGGCTAACCACGGGACTGGAACAGGTTGAGGGTGTAAAATTGGACTCCAGGAAACCGATCACATACTATTTCTCACAGGCCGGTACATTTGCAGTAATCGCCACCTGCTTTTTCATACCTTTTTCCACTGCCTTTACCGCGCTCTTCTCCTCTCTGGCTGTCCTTTTCTGGATCTTATCCGGTACATTCCTAAAACTGCCTGAAATATTAAAAACATCTTTGGTCTCTCTGATAGCCGTCCTTCTCTTCCTTCTCTTTCTTGCCGGTCTACTCTATTCACCTGCAGAGCTGAGTGATGGCTTGAGTAATCTGAAAAAATACCGGGAGCTCATCTTTTTCCCCATCGTCATTTCCCTCCTTCGAGAAAAGCGCTGGGCCCAGGTCAGTGCAGAGAATGGTTTTATAGCAGGCTGTATAGTCCTGATGCTTGTTTCATTTGGTATGTCACTCTCTTTGATTACCTCCGACAGATTTGGCGACTCCCTTGTCTATCACATAACCCACAGCTTTTTCATGGCAATTTTAATATTCTGGTCAGCTCACAGGGCTGCAGAATCACGGCAGGACAGATATTTCTGGTTATTTATCGCTATTGTTGCCCTTTTCAATATAACCTTTGTTGCCCCTGGAAGAATAGGAATGCTTTTACTTCTTTTCCTTGGGATTCTCTACTGCATCCAGCGGTTCTCTTTTAAAATGCAGATGGCAGGCTTTCTCCTCCTTTCGATTCTATCCGCCACACTTTATTTCTCATCAGAAAACATATCATCACGTATCAGCGGTGCAATTGACGAAATACGAACGTACGAATATGAGCAGGGAAGCTCACGAACTTCCATGGGAATGAGGCTCGACTGGTACAAGAACTGTCTTGTATTATTTAAAGAGAGACCGGTCTTCGGCTATGGGACAGGAGGCTTTGAAGTAGCGCACGACAATCTCATTAAAAATACTGCAATCAAACCAACCGATAATCCCCATAATGAATATCTGTTCATTGCAGTACAACTCGGGGGAGTAGGTCTTTTCTTTTTCCTGCTTCTATTGTCAGCTGAGATTCTCAGTTCCCTGAAGATGCAAAAACCCGACAGGTGGCTGCTTCAGGGAATAGTCGTCAGTATGGCAATAGGTTGTCTTTTCAATTCTTTTCTTTACGATTCACTGCAAGGCCACTATTTCGCATTTCTCTCAGCCGTTATGCTGGCTTCCCTGCAGACGGAGAAAGAGAATGAAATATAATTTTGCTGTAATTGTACCATTGGCCAACGAACAGGATGACTTTCACCCTTTCATTGAAACATTTGTGGCGGTTCTCGATCTCCTCGAATCAGGCAGGGTATATCTGATCGTTGATAATGTCTCTAAAGACAAGACTCTTCAATGTCTGTCTCAGAAAGAAGATTCATCGACAGCAATTTATTTTTTATTATCCTGATGCTTGGTGTATCCTCATCCCTCCTTTTGATAGGGGTGATTACTGGCGCTTGTCTGCAGAAAATTTGCGGATACGATTCACGCTCCAGTGGTATTTTTTTATTTTTAGGAGTTTTTGTTTACTCAATATTGCTCTTTCTCGCCCTTTTTCTCTTTCAGTTTTTCTTCCCGCAGGGATACACCAACTCCCT
>JAOZLO010000048.1 GCA_029934775.1 Desulfocapsaceae bacterium | reverse complement strand
AGATCCCATTTTTTTGATCTGCTGGATCTGATCAAGGAAATCTTCAAGGGTGAATTGATTTTTTCTTAATTTTTGAGCAAGTATCTCTGCTTCTTTTCTGTCAACAACTGCTTCAGCTTTTTCTATCAGGGTAAGAACGTCGCCCATACCAAGAATTCGAGAGGCAATCCTGTCTGGATGAAAAACTTCAAGGGCATCCAAACCTTCACCGACACCAACAAATTTGATCGGTTTTCCTGTTATATGTTTGATCGAAAGAGCCGCCCCGCCGCGGGCATCCCCTTCTATTTTGGTCAGGATAACTCCTGAAATTTCGAGATCCTGATTAAATTTGTCTGCTACAGTCACCGCATCCTGGCCGGTCATTGCATCAGCCACGAAGAGAACTTCAGAGAGCGGTATTGCTGACTGTATTTCTTTGAGTTCCCCCATTAATTCTTCGTCAACATGAAGCCGACCTGCAGTATCAATGATGAGGGTATCATATCCTTTGACTGCTGCTTCGTTTACAGCCTGCCTGCAGATATCAACCGGTCTGGTGTCAAGTGTCGATGGATGAACTGGAACTTCGATCTGCCCACCAAGAACCTGTAACTGTTCAATGGCTGCCGGGCGGTAGATATCGGCAGGGACAAGATATGGTTTTCTGCCTTTGCCCTTGAGCATTGCAGCAAGTTTTCCAGAACTGGTAGTTTTCCCTGAGCCCTGAAGACCAGCCATCATGATTATGACAGGCTGATGGCCATCAAGTTGTATCTGTTCTGTGGAAGATCCCAGGAAGGTTACCAGTTCCTCATGGACGATTTTGATGATTTGCTGTCCCGGAGAGAGGGACTTTGAAACTTCCCGTCCTATTGCCTTTTCCGTTACGGTTGCGACAAAATCTTTGGCAACTTTGAAGTTTACATCGGCCTCAAGCAGAGCCACACGGACCTCACGCATGGCATCCCTGATATTGTCCTCAGAGAGTTTTCCATGACCACGGAGTTTTTTAAATACTCCTTCGAGTCTGTCTGTTAAATTTTCAAACATAAAAATTATTGTGCAGCAATATCAGCGAGAAATCCAGGGAATATTTTCTCTGGCAAGTTTTCCACTTTCTTCTGTGGCAGATTGTTTTCCGCATAAAACTTGGCTTTTTTTCACCTCTGTATGGTGGTGAAGATGTCGGCCATTCCAAACTCAAAAGAGAAGAAAAATACTTCGTATTGAAGAGTATGTCAAGAAGGGAACGAGGAGCAGTCGAAAAAAAATAAACACAGTCATATGTGTAATATCTCGGAGTCTCGTTCCTCGCTTACCGGAGTATTATTTTTTTGGAAATAACGAATAGTTGGGGGGAAATGCATTCTCGGACAGGCCCCTATGCCATCTCATTAAATTTACAGCTTAAAATGAGATCGCCGTCTTCGTATTGGGTTCTAACTTTGTAAGGTAGTGTTTTGAAGAGAGATATCATGGCCTTATTGCTCGGGAATGTGTATGCAAGCAGACCAGATATGCCATTTGCTCTTGTGGCAGCGGCTATTTTTTGAAGAAAAAGTGAGCCGAGTTTTTTTCCCTGGTATTCTTTGCTGATGGAAAATGCGATCTCCGTCATATTCAGTTCTTTTATTTTCATAGATTCAGCGACCCCGATCACTTTGCCAAAACCAAATTCCCCGACTATGGCAATCAGAGTCAGGTCGTTTATATAGTCTACATTCGATCTTGTTTCCATTTCCTGTCGACCAAAAATTGTCTTCTGACAGAAAAACCGTGTAAGAATATCTTCTTTGGGGAGAGTATAGTAGTGCTCCTGGATTCGTCGTTCGTCGACAGGTTTGGCCGGGCGAATGGTGATCTCCTCTCCGTCTATGGGAATGGTTTGTTCAAGCTGGACAGGATAGACGGCCTTTGCAGCCTCACCAAGATTTCTTTCCGTTCCTATGAAGCCGAGATCTTTGGCTTTTTCAAAAAGTTCTTCTCTGAATTGAGGGTGGGCGATGGTAATCATCGCTACTACCCGTTCCTGAATAGACTTGCCGAACAGGTTGATGACGCCGTACTCGGTAACGACATGGTGGACGTCTCCCCGTGGTACGACAACTACAGTGTCTGTGAGCTGTGGTACAATGTTTGATTGCAGCCCGGATTCCTTTTCAGTTGCCGAAGATAGCATGAGGATGGACTTTCCGCCGGGAGATCTTCGGGCTCCGCGTACAAAATCCGGAATTCCTGAAACTCCTGCAAATCTGGTCGCTGCGGAAGCTTCTGCAGAAACCTGACCGGTGAGATCCATAGTTCGGGCTACATTCATTGAAACCATACGGTTATGTTGTGAGATAATGAAGGGATCATTGACATAATCTGACGGATGGAAATCTATTGCAGGATTATCATTGAGAAATTCATAGAGATCTTTGCTGCCAACGGCCATTGAGGCAACCATTTTGCCATCGTTAAATCCTTTTTTGCGATTATTGATATTGCCCCGTGCATAAAGATGCATGGTATCGTCTGTGATAAACTGAGAATGCACACCCAGGTCATTTTTATCTGAAAGTCCCTGCACGGTTGCCTGGGTTGCTGCGTCCAGCCCTATCTGGAGGGTAGATCCATCTTCGATTAACTTGGCGATGTGGCGGCCAATCCGCTGGGCCGACTCAGAAGGTTCTTTTGAGGGGAGAACTGAAAGCAGCTCTTCTTCGTACTCCACTATCAGATCTACCTCGTTAACATGTATAAAGCTCTGGCCCATGACCCGCGGCATACGAGGATTCACCTGGGCTATAACACAATCTGCAGAACGGGCTGCAGCCATGGTTACATCAACTGAAATCCCGAGGCTCATCCAGCCAAAATCATCTGCCGGAGCGACTTGAATTAAAGCAATATTTAATGGGAGTTTACGGGTCAGGAAGAGGCTGGGGACGTCCGACATGTTCATCGGAGTGATGAATCTTAACTGTTTGGCGAATAAATCTGATTTGGCAGAACCGAGATAAATGGAACGAACATTCAAGCTGGTATCCATTGTTTTGTCAGCTATTGCGATGAGAGATGCTGTTTCCCTTCCAAGAAGTCGAACAATCTCAAGTCCGTTGATATATTTAGCATTTTCGGTGAGAGTTTGCACAAGTATCTGTGGTTCACCGCAACCTGAGCCGATAAAAACTCTCTGTCCTGAGCGAATTTGTTTTATGGCTTTTTGGGGACTGACTCTTTTTTCTACGTACGTGTCTGCCCAGTACTGGGAATTTGGCATGATCAAGATCCTTGGTTTGTGCTGTAGTTCACAAAAATCCCTTGTCAAAGAGTAGCGCTGTCTATACTGAAATTGCTGTGTGGGCCAGTTCAGTATGGCTTTGCAGGGTGAATGTGGCGTATAATTTATTTTCTCTAAAACCAGAAGAAATATTTATAAGCTGTTTAAATATCATCGATATTCTATTCTATCGTAGAAAATGTCTATTCTCAACTCATTTCACTTACCTCTGTGACTATTTCTTTATTGCAGGAGAGAGTGTTTTGCGGTGACATTAGATGGGTATATGGGTAACAATGTTCTGATATGAAATTTAATAGGAAGGTTATGTCAATATATATGTTATAAAAACAGATATATGTAATGTTTTATACATGCAAAACAATGTCCTTTTATGGGGTAATTAAGGAAAAGTGTTGTGCGTTTCATATATCCTTAAACACAGTTAATATTCTTATATTACTGTATAAAAAATATTTCCTTTATGTAACATGAAGAGTCATGAGTAACAATGTTAATATAATCCCTTGAAGAATATGTTTCTATGGGGTATACAGGGTGGTAGAGATGTGTATGTCAACTTAAATTCAACCCAAAGGATCTATTATGACTAGTTTTGATGTTGTATTTCAAGGTAGTATCAACAATCCTGAAGAATTTTGGGCAGAAGCTGCAAAAGGTATAAGCTGGTACAAAGAATACGATAAAGTTCTCGATTCAACCAATGCTCCCTTTTATAAGTGGTTTGTCGGGGGGAAGATGAATACATGCTATAATGCTGTTGATCGACACGTTGAAAATGGCTGTGGTGATCGAGTTGCAATTATTTATGACAGTCCTGTGACAAAATCCATTACCAAAATCACCTACAGGGAACTTCTTGATAAAGTGTCCATTTTTGCCGGTGCTTTGAAAAGTCAGGGTGTTGAAAAAGGTGATACTGTTATAATTTATATGCCAATGATTCCTGAGGCTGCAGTTGCCATGCTTGCGTGTGCGAGGCTTGGTGCAGTGCATTCGGTGGTCTTTGGCGGATTTGCCCCCAATGAGTTGGCTATTAGAATTGATCACGCTCAGCCAAAACTGATAATTACCGCTTCCGGTGCCATCGAGGGGAAAAAAACTCTGGCATATAAACCACTGGTTGACAATGCTCTTGAACTGTCAACGCATAATGTGAATAAAGTTATTCTTTTTCAGCGTAATATTATTAAGGCTGAAATGATAGAGGGACGCGATCTCGACTGGGACGAACTTGTCGGTAAGAGTGAACCTGCTGATTGTGTTGAAGTGGATGCCACTGATCCGTTGTATATTCTTTATACTTCTGGAACCACAGGAATGCCAAAGGGTGTTATCAGAGATAATGGAGGCCATGCTGTTGCCCTATACTGGACTATGAAAAACCTCTATGATATCAATCCAGGTGAGGTGTGGTGGTCTGCGTCTGATGTGGGCTGGGTTGTCGGTCATTCGTATATTGTTTATGGCCCCCTGCTGCAGGGTTCAACTACGGTTTTCTATGAGGGAAAACCGATAGGAACTCCTGATGCAGGTGCGTTTTGGCGTGTGATCTCGGAACATAAGGTAAAGGCACTTTTTACCGCTCCGACAGCATTCAGGGCAATCAAGAAAGAAGATCCGAAAGGCGTATTTTTTGAGAAATATGATACCTCCTGTTTTGAATGTCTCTATCTCGCAGGAGAGAGAACTGATCCGGATACCCTGCACTGGGCAGAAAATCTTATCGGAGTTCCAGTGATCGATCATTGGTGGCAGACTGAAACTGGTTGGGCAATTGTTGGAAATTGTCGTGGTATAGAAGAGTTACCGGTTAAAGAAGGTTCGCCGACAAAGCCGATGCCGGGGTATGATGTTCATGTTCTGGATGATGATGGAAACGAGGTCCCAGCAGGAACAGAGGGGAATATTGTTGTGAAATTGCCTTTGCCACCGGGAAACCTGACTACTCTCTGGCGGAATGATGAGAGGTTTATCAAATCATATATGACTACATTTCCTGGCTATTATGAGACCAGCGATGGTGGCTATATTGATGAGGATGGTTATGTGTACGTGATGGGTCGTATGGATGATGTCATTAATATTGCCGGGCATCGACTCTCGACTGGAGCCATGGAAGAAATTATTTCAAATCATCCCGATATTGCTGAATGTGCTGTTTTTGGAACGGATGATAAGTTGAAAGGGCAGCTTCCGGTAGGTCTCTTTGTCGTAAAAGCTGGAGTTACCCGTGATTCTGATGAAATTACAGCTGAACTGGTGAAAATGGTTCGAGAGTCCATTGGTCCTATCGCCTGTTTTAAAGAGGCTTCTCAGGTGTTGAGATTACCCAAGACAAGATCCGGGAAGATACTGCGGGGTACCATGCGTTCTATCTCTAATAATAAAGAGTATAATGTGCCGTCAACCATTGATGATCCTTTAATTATTAGTGAAATTACAGATACTCTAAGGGATATGGGATATGTAACTAAGTGATGGTGTTGAAATAAATCAAACGTTTATTACTTTGTGAATACGTGGTGATTGTGTTTTTTGTGCAGCCTCCCTGGAGGCTGCATTTTATTTAATTCAAAGAGGAATCGGTTGTTTGATTGCCGGTTTCAGTTATAGGAACTGTTTATGAAGATTCACGAATACCAGGCGAAAGAACTGTTTCGTAAATATGAGGTGCCGATTCCTGAAGGAGGAGTCAGTGACTCAGTAGAAGGAGTGGAAAAGATAGCAGAACAGCTTGGTTTACCTGTAGCAGTTAAGGCACAGATTCATGCAGGTGGGCGAGGGAAGGGCGGTGGTGTAAAACTGGCCAGAACAGATGCGGCGGTATTTGAGGCTGCGACTACTATTTTGGGAATGACTCTGGTTACTAAACAGACTGGTCCTGAAGGACGAGTTGTTAAAAAAGTTCTTGTAGAGAAGGGGGTTGGGATTGAAAAAGAGCTGTATCTTTCAATAATCCCCGATCGTGAAACTGCCTGTATTGCCATAGTGGCCAGCCAGGACGGAGGTATGGATATAGAAGAAGTTGCTGCAAATTCACCTGAGAGGATTATAAAAGTTGCAGTTAATCCCGTAACCGGGATTCAGGGCTATCATCTGCGGCAGGTGATGTTCGGTCTTGAGCTGGAAAAATCATTGATGAAGGAATTTTCGACAATTCTCAAGAATCTGTACAATCTCTTCATTGATTATGACTGTTCCATGGTGGAGATCAATCCTCTTATTGTTACTGATGAAAATAGGATTGTTGCCCTTGATGCGAAGATGGATATCGATTCCAACGCCCTCTACAGGCATCCTGATGTTGTAGAAATGCATGATTCAAATGAAGACGATCCAACCGAAGCTGAAGCTGCCGAATATGATCTGAACTATATAAATCTGGATGGTAATGTCGGAAATATGGTTAATGGAGCCGGGCTGGCCATGGCCACAATGGATATTATTAAACAGGCTGGTGCTGAACCGGCAAATTTTCTTGATGTAGGTGGTGGTGCAGATGCAGAAAAAGTCGAAAATGGTTTTCGTCTCATCCTGAGTGATCCCAAGGTTAAAGGTATTCTCATAAATATTTTTGGAGGTATTCTCCGATGTGATGTACTGGCCCAGGGTGTTGTTCAAGCGGCTCAAAAGGTGAAGTTGTCAGTGCCGGTGGTCGTTCGAATGGAAGGTACAAATGTCGATGAAGGCAGGAGAATTTTAGCTGAGTCCGGTCTGGAACTGATTAATGCAGATGATCTTGCAGATGCCGCCAGGAAAGTAGCTGAAATAGTAGCTTAAACCCGGGAAATCACCTGAGGATACATTTTTTTTAACAAAGATGCTGTTCTCGGAAAGCCCTCCTGGGGAAACTTAATTTTAAAGGAAAAAAATGAGCATATTAGTTAACTCCCGGACTCGTGTTCTGGTTCAGGGCATTACCGGTAAGGAAGGACAATTCCATGCCCGGCAGTGCATTGAATATGGAACACAGGTTGTCGCCGGTGTGACGCCGGGCAAAGGCGGCCAGGTTATGGATGGAGTGCCTGTGTTTAATACCGTTCAGGAGGCAAAAGAGAAAACCGGTGCAGATGCTTCCCTGATTTTTGTTCCACCTCCTTTTGCAGCTGACGCAATTTTGGAGGCGGTAGATGCCGGCGTTGAACTGGCTGTCTGTATTACGGAAGGGATTCCGGTAATGGATATGCTCAGGGTTAAGAACTATCTGGCGCAGAAAGATACTCGACTTATCGGACCTAACTGCCCGGGCATTATCACTCCTGGTGAGTGTAAAATCGGTATCATGCCGGGAGCAATCCACACTCCGGGGGGACCGGTAGGGGTAGTGTCTCGCTCAGGAACGCTTACTTATGAAGTGGTACATCAATTATCAGGAGTAGGTTTAGGGCAGACGACATGTATTGGTATAGGTGGAGATCCTGTGAATGGAACCGGTTTCACCGATTGCCTCAAAGCATTCAACGATGATCCAGATACTGAAGCAGTGGTAATGGTCGGTGAGATAGGTGGTACTGCGGAAGAGCAGGCAGCTTTATGGATTCAGGCGAATATGACAAAGCCTGTTGTAGGGTTTATCGCCGGTATCACTGCGCCTACAGGACGTCGTATGGGCCATGCAGGCGCTATTGTGAGTGGTGGTCAGGGGACCGCAGAGGCAAAAATTGCAGCCATGAAGGAATGTGGGATTCACGTATGCGATGATCTGGGTTCTCTGGGCAGACTCTGTAAAGAAGTTTTTTCGTGATTGAACACGGCAAGGCTGATGATATAACTCGAAAATTTATATTAAAAATAAGAAGATAACCGCATCACCAAGGTAATTATACCCCCTTGTGGGGTGTTTGTTTCAAGGAGAGAACATGAAGATGAGCGACCGATTGGATCACTTGCAGGAGCTTAGGGAAAAAGCGAAGCTCGGAGGTGGTCAGCAGAGAATAGACAGGCAGCATGCAAAGGGAAGTTTGACAGCAAGAGAACGGATTGATCTTCTGCTGGATAAAGGATCCTTTGAAGAATTCGACATGCTCAAAACTCACAGATGTGTTGATTTTGGCATGGAAAAACAGGTGTTTCCAGGGGATGGTGTTGTAACGGGATACGGTACAGTGGATGGGAAAACAGTGTATGTATTTGCCCAGGATTTTACGGTCCTTGGTGGATCTCTTTCCGAAACAGTGTCAGAAAAAATATGTAAACTCATGGATATGGCCATGAAAAATGGTTCGCCGGTGGTTGGTTTGAACGATTCAGGCGGAGCACGCATTCAAGAGGGAATTGAGAGTCTCGCCGGATTTTCCGAGCTTTTTCAGCGTAATGTAATGGCATCTGGAGTTGTTCCCCAAATATCAGCAATATTTGGTCCCTGCGCAGGTGGGGCTGTTTACTCTCCCGCTTTAACGGATTTTGTTGTGATGGTGCAGAATAAATCCTACATGTTCCTGACCGGCCCAAAGGTGGTAAAGGCAACCACTCATGAGGAAGTAACCGTGGAGGAGCTTGGAGGGGCAGCAATGCATTCGAGCAGGAGCGGTGTTTCTGATTATGCTGCTGTAACGGAGGAAGATGCTGTTGTCTATATACGCAGGCTGCTCTCATTTCTT
This sequence comes from Desulfocapsaceae bacterium, assembly GCA_029934775.1. Lineage (GTDB taxonomy): Bacteria > Desulfobacterota > Desulfobulbia > Desulfobulbales > Desulfocapsaceae > Desulfomarina. The sequence goes on along the minus strand of JAOZLO010000048.1, from coordinate 2,702 downwards.
CCCCAGAACAATTTAGAAAATCCTCCTGTTATCGAATGTGTTGATCCCGGTGATAGATTGATCGACGATTTGAACCATATAGTTCCTGAAAGTCCCAATGCAGCTTATGATATGAAGGAAGTTATACTTCAAATTATTGATAACAGGGATTTCTTTGAGATAAAGGAAAACTATGCACCTAACCTGATAGTCGGATTTGCCCGTTTTAACGGTATGACGGTAGGGATAGTGGCTAATCAACCTGCATATCTTGCCGGGGTTCTTGATATAGATTCATCGGTGAAAGGTGCACGGTTTGTGCGTTTTTGTGATTGTTTTAACATTCCGGTGCTCACTCTGGTTGATGTTCCTGGATTTCTTCCCGGAACCGTTCAGGAATTTGGCGGTGTAATAAGAAACGGTGCTAAACTTATGTATGCTTATGCAGAGGCAACTATTCCTAAAGTGACTGTCATAACGCGTAAGGCATACGGTGGAGCATATTGTGTCATGTCGCCTAAACATCTGCGGGGGGATATCAACTACTCCTGGCCGACTGGTGAAATTGCCGTTATGGGAGCCAAAGGTGCTGTTGGCATACTTTATGGCCGGGAAGCTGCCAAGCAGGAAGATTCTGCAGCTTTTCTTGCCGGGAAAGAGAAAGAATATCAGGATAAGGTTACAAACCCTTATATTGCAGCCCAGCGTGGCTATATCGATGATATCATTGAGCCATCTCATACCCGTTTGCGAATAATCAAGGCTCTCAGGTTGTTGCAGAACAAACGTGATACAAATCCGATGAAAAAGCACGGTAATATACCGTTGTAGCTATAATACAGCATTGAGATGCATGGAGAAAAATATGATTGCTGAGATGATCGGAAAAAGAAAGAAAATAGCTGCTGCACTGGCTGCCGTCAGCCTCTATCTGGAACAGGAAGAGGTTGCGATGAATGAACAAGACGTGGCGAAGCAGGCATCAGAAGGAACAGGTTTGAGTTACTGGGCCCACAGTGGTCGCCAGGAGATGATGGATATGCGGAGGTTGATGCAGCTGAGAGCCATTCGATTTTAGACCCCTTTGCAGGATGCTGGTATCTTACTGTTAACACCCTGCCATAAATAAGATAAAATAGAAATAAATTTCTGAACTCCGACCTCTTTGCGGTTTTTCGGAGTCAGACAGAGGAGATATGAGATGAGTGATCACGTTAAAATTACCCCGCTTAATTATGCAGCAGACCGGCCTGAGGCAGAAAATCCGGTTAAAATTATGGATCTGTCGTTACGTGACGGACATCAGTCCTTGTTTGCCACACGGGGACGTACAGAAGATATGATTCCTGTCGCAGAGATGTTGGATGATGTTGGTTTCTGGGCTATTGAAACATGGGGAGGGGCTACCTTTGATACCATGCATCGGTTTCTCAATGAAGATCCCTGGGAGCGTTTGCGTACACTCAAACGCTATATTAAAAAAACCCCGTTCTCCATGCTGCTGCGTGCCCAGAATTTAGTGGGTTACAGGAATTATGCAGATGATCTGGCCCTGGCGTTTGTTGACAGGGCTGCTGAAAATGGCATGGATATTTTCCGAACATTTGATGCCTTGAACGATTATCGAAATTTTGAAACAGTGGTTTCTGAGATTAAAAAATGCGGGAAACATTTTCAAGGTTGTATTTGTTACACTTTGACTGAACCGCGACTTGCCGGTGAAGTTTATAACCTTGATTATTATGTTGCCCGGGCAAAATCACTGGAATCCATGGGTGCGGACTCAATCTGTATCAAAGACATGGCTGGCCTTCTGGCACCATACGATGCCTATTCACTGGTAAAGGCATTAAAAGATGCTGTGACTATTCCCCTTCATCTGCATAGTCACTTTACTTCAGGCATGTCCCCGATGACCCAACTCAAGGCAATTGAAGCAGGAATTGATATTGTTGATACCTGTATGACTCCATACGCTTATAGAACCTCGCATGCGGCAGTGGAACCACTTGTCATGACACTCCTCGGGACAAACCGTGATACCGGTTTTGATATTAAAAAACTGGCTGCGATTAATGATGTTCTGGAAAAAGAGGTAATGCCCAAATACAAGCATCTGCTTGATGATTCAAAGGTGTCCATTATTGATATTAATGTACTCCTGCATCAGACCCCTGGAGGGATGCTCTCGAACCTGGTGAACCAGCTGAGGGATATGGACGCACTGGATAAGATTGATGAGGTGTATAAAGAACTGCCACGAGTAAGAAGAGATCTGGGGCAGATTCCACTGGTTACACCAACCAGTCAGATTGTAGGGGTTCAGACGGTGAATAACGTCCTTCATGATACTCCAGATGAAAGATACAAGATGATTACAGGGCAGGTAAAAGATCTCTGTTACGGGCTATATGGAAAGACTGCTATCCCGATAGACCCGGAGTTACAGAAGAAGGCTTTAAAGGGATATCCTCGCGGGGAGGAACCAATCAGTTGTCGTCCTGCCGAGGTTCTTGAGCCGGAGCTCGAAAAAGCCAAGGCGGAAATCGGTGATCTTGCCGTTGATATGGATGATCTGATCCTCTATGCACAGTTCCCTGTTACAGGTAAAAAATTCCTGGAATGGAAGTACGGTAAGTCTGAAGCCCCTGACAGTGTGAAACCGATCACCTTCGAACAGGTGAAAGAGAGGGAGGAGCTGCTGAAGAAAGCGAAGAATGGTG
>JAOZLO010000002.1 GCA_029934775.1 Desulfocapsaceae bacterium | reverse complement strand
GTTCCATCCAGCTTTTACAAAAGATCTAATCAGGCAGCTAATTTTCTTTCTCATCCGTATCGAGTTTTTCTTCATAGCCTACAAGTTCTATAATAGCCATTGAGGCATTATCACCTTTTCTAACCCCAGTCTGTAAAATACGTGTATAACCACCTCTCCTTTCAGCAAACTGCTCCTGTATATCTGCAAAAAGTTTGTCGACAATATCCTTGCTCCTGATATAGCTCAGGGCTTGACGTCGAGCGTGAAGGTCACCACGTTTACCCAGGGTAATCATTTTTTCGGCGATAGACCTAAGTTCTTTGGCCTTTTCTTTTGTGGTGACAATACGCTCATGTTCAAAAAGGGAAGTTACCATATTTCTGAACATCGCTTCCCTATGTGAACTGGTACGCCCCAATTTTCTTGCAGATATTTTATGTCTCATTTCACTGTCCTCAAAAACTGCTGAAAACCAATTTAATTGGTTTTGTGATTTTAGTGTTAATATTGTTGAACAACCTTAAACCTGCTGCTCTTCGTTTTCTTTAATATCAGGCGGTGTCCAATTATCAAATTTCATACCAAGAGTGAGATCCATTTCAGAAAGCAATGCTTTGATCTCATTTAAAGATTTACGCCCGAAGTTTTTGGTTTTCAACATTTCCTGATCTGTTTTCTGGGCAAGATCACCAATAAAATGGATATCTGCATTTTTCAAACAGTTAGCAGACCTTACAGAAAGTTCCAGATCCTCGACCGGCTTATCGAGGTAAGGATTAGCAGGCTCTATCTCTTTTTTAGTATCTTCGGTAATCTCAGGTTCAGCCTCTTCTTCATCAAAATTGATAAAAACGGTGAGCTGTTCCTTTAATATTTTTGCTGCATAGGCCAATGCACTCTCAGGCTTTAAGCTACCATCAGTTTCAATTTCCATGGTAATTTTATCATAATCGGTCTGCTGACCAACTCGTGCCTGAGAAGTAACATACTGAATTTTTTTTATAGGAGTAAAAATAGCGTCGATGGGGATTTGCCCAATAGCAAGATTTTCCTTGTTCTGCTTTTCTGCCGGTTGGTAGCCCTTTCCCCACTCCACTGTCAATTCAGCTCTAAAAGTTGTATCGCCCGTTAGAGTACAGATAACCTGGTCTTTGTTCATAACTTCAACAAATCCATTATCATCAATATCTGCCGCTGTTACGGTACCAGGTCCGGATTTCTCAATGGAAACTTTTTGAGATTCACCTGAATGGAGCTTAATTCGAACTGTCTTTACGTTAAGGATAATCTCACTTACATCTTCCATGATATCTTTCATGGAAGTAAACTCGTGCAAAGCACCCTCTATCTTAATGGTGGTTATTGCAGCACCTTGGATAGAAGACAGGAGAATCCTCCTCAATGAGTTTCCAATAGTTGTAGCAAATCCCCTTTCAAGTGGCTGACAAACAAACTTACCGTAAGATTCGGTATGTTTTGTCCTGTCAACTTCAAGCTTCTCAGGTTTAATAAGCTCGTGCCAGTTGCGGTAAAATGGAATTTTTTCGTCGGCCGCTTCAGTCATAAATTACCTTTCCTGCTTTTCATCTTACTTTAAAAAATAATAGCCCTTATATGTCAGTAACTATAAAGACATTCAGCCAATCTCGTTCGAATAGATGCTTTTTAAAAAAATCTATAACAAGTACCGGTTTATTCAGAAATCAAACATTATTTTGAATAGAGTTCAACTATAAGCTGTTCCTGTATTGGCATCGTGATTTCTTCCCTATTTGGAAGAGTCTTAATTGTTCCCTTGAAATTATCCTTGTCAAGTTCTATCCAACTAGGAACCCCACGACGCGCAACAGCCTCAAGATTATCATTAATTCCGGCATTCGCACGACTCTTCTCTTTCAAGGAAACAACATCACCCGTTGATATAAGAAATGAAGGGATGTCAACCTTCTTACCGTTTATAAGAATGTGCTTATGGCGTACCAACTGTCTCGCCTGTCCCCTGGAAGAGGCAAAACCTAAGCGAAAAACGGTGTTATCCAGTCGTCTCTCAAGCAATACGAGAAGATTTTCGCCGGTAACACCTTTCTGTAGGTCTGCCCTATGGAAATAGAGACGAAACTGGCCTTCAAGCATACCATACATACTTTTAACTTTCTGCTTTTCCCTGAGCTGGATAGCATAGTTTGAAAGCTTCTTAAACCTAGCCTGCCCATGCTGTCCTGGTCCAAAAGCCCGTCGTTCATAAGAGCATTTATCGGAGTAACAGCGGTCACCCTTAAGATATAATTTCAAACCTTCCCGCCTACAACTACGACAGGCAGCACCAATATTTCTAGCCAACTTTGGCCTCCATTCGATTAATTAAAATAATTTAGAAAAATTCTTGAAACTAAACGCGACGACGTTTGGGAGGTTTACACCCATTATGAGGAATTGGAGTGATATCGTATATACGACTGACTTCAAATCCCGTGCTGATAAGCGCTCGCAATGCTGCTTCTCTGCCAGGACCAGGTCCTTTTACTCTGACCTCCACTTTACGCATCCCGCAATCAGCCGCCTTCTTTGCAGCATCTGCAAGCGCATTTTGTGCAGCAAATGGGGTACTTTTTCGAGATCCCTTAAATCCAAGGACACCGGCACTACACCATGCAACAACATTGCCCTGCTTGTCAGAAATCGTTACAATCGTATTATTAAAAGTAGAATAAATAAAAACGATCCCCTCCGGGATATTTTTCTTCACCTTTTTTTTCTTAACTACAGCCATATTTTACACCTGTATTGAATTCAATCTATTTCCGACGAGCAGCACCTCTGCGCGGCCCCTTTCTGGTACGGGCATTCGTCTTTGTTTTTTGTCCACGACATGGCAACCCAAGTCGATGGCGACGCCCCCGATAACATCCTGAATCGGTAAGTCTCTTAATATCCATTGAGACTTCACGACGTCGATCACCCTCAACGGTATACTCACCCTCGATAACCTTTCTAATCCGGTTAACATCGTCTCCATTGAGATCGTCGCTGTTCATAGTATAAGGTAAATCCACCTTATCGAGAATTCTTCGAGCGGAAGTCAAACCGATACCATGTATGTAAGTAAGTGCCCGATCAATGTGTTTGTTTTTCGGTAGGTCAATTCCTGATATACGTGCCAAGATCTATCTCCTTAGAAGAAGTAGGTAATTAAAAATGGTGAAACCAGGTTATCCCTGCCTCTGTTTATGTTTCTTTACTTTACAAGATACCCTTACAACACCCTTCCGTTTGAATACCTTGCAATCACTACATATTTTTTTTACTGATGCGCGTACTTTCATGATAAACTGACTCTATTTATTCTTTTTGGCGTTCTTCGCCCGAAATGTTACCCGCCCCCTTGTCAAATCATAGGGAGAAAGTTCTATAGTAACTCTATCTCCAGGTAAAATCTTGATGAAATGCATCCTCATCTTCCCTGATATATGTGCCAGTACTTTATGTCCATTATCCAATTCGACTCTGAACATCGCATTGGGCAAGGGTTCAATAATAGTTCCTTCAACTTCAATTGCTTCTTCTTTAGCCATGGAGATTCCTGAGTTATCAATTTTTCAATTAAAAAGAGAGCAATATAATATATCTCTTTTAAAAAGAGAAGTATTTTTTATTATACACTACTTTTCTCGCCGACTTAATATAACCGGGCCTTCTTCAGTCACTGCTACAGAATGTTCGAAATGTGCCGAGGGTTTTTTGTCCCTGGTAATCACAGTCCATCCGTCTTTTAAAACTTTTACCTTATGTGTACCAACATTGACCATAGGTTCAATAGCAAGTACCATTCCCGGGAGTAGTCGCGCTGTGCGTTCTCCCTGGTAAAAGTTGGGGATCTCGGGTGCCTCATGCAAAGAACATCCAATTCCATGACCTACAAATTGCCTTACAATAGAGAAGCCATTTCCCTCAACATGTTCTTGAATCGCTCTGGAGATATCACCAACGCGATTTCCTGCGACAACCTGCTCAATACCCTTATTCAGTGATTCCTCTGTGACCTGCAGCAATCTGGTGATTTCCGGATCTACCTTTCTCACTGATAAAGTGATAGCAGAATCACCAAAAAATCCTTTGTATTCAGTACCAAAATCAATAGAGATTATATCTCCGGTCTTAAGTTTTCTCCTGCGAGACGGAATGCCGTGTACTACTTCCTCATTTATTGAGACGCAAATACTACCTGGAAAACCTCTATACCCCTTAAAAGCGGGTCTTGCCTTGCGTCTTACACACAAATCTTCTGCAAGTTTGTCAAGATCCCAGGTGGTTATACCCGGCTCAACCAGCCCCTTAAGCATAGTGAGGACTTCCGAGACAATACTATTTGCCTCCTGCATAAGAGAAATCTGATCGACACTCTTTAATACTATAGAACCCTTACCCATTTTAAATAGTGAGACCTAGAAGCCCTATCTACGTCCTTTAATACGTCCCTGTTTCATAAATCCCTCGTAATTCCGCATATGCAGATGAGATTCTATCTGGGAGATAGTGTCAATTCCAACACCTACTACAATTAACAGTGCAGTCCCTCCAAAAAAGAACGGTATATTAAATTTTGATATCAAAATAGTAGGTAACACACAAACAGCACTGAGATATATGGCCCCAACAACCGTTAACCTGGTCAACACCCTGTCGAGAAAATCAGATGTCCTCTTACCCGGCCTTATTCCTGGAATAAATCCACCATTCTTCTTGAGATTCTCTGCAACATCGTCTGGTTTAAACTGAACTGCGGTATAAAAGAAGCAGAAAAAGACAATCATTGCCACATAGCAAACGTAATAATAAACAGTTCCAGGAGACATGGCAGACGACACTCTCTGTACCCAGTCAATCTGGATAAAACTCCCGATTGTGGCAGGAAACATCATTATCGACGAAGCAAAGATTGGTGGGATAACTCCAGATATATTGATTTTTAATGGAAGATGCGAACTCTGACCACCATATACTTTTTTACCTACAACTCTCTTCGCATATTGTATAGGTATTCTCCTCTGTGCTGTTTCAAAGAAAACAATCACTGCAACGATAAAGAACATGAAAAGGACGAGAAATGGTACAAAAAAGAGCGCTATTTCACCAGCTTTGACAAGCTGGATTGAATTTACTATAGCTGCCGGCCCTCTGGCGACAATACCTGCAAAAATGATCAGCGAAATTCCGTTACCAATGCCTCTTTCCGTCATCTGCTCACCGAGCCACATTATGAATGCAGTTCCTGAAGTCAAGGTAAGCATGGTCATCAGCTTAAATTCAATACCTGGTAAAAGAACAATGGCTTCACCACCAGGCCCTGCCATACCTTCAAGACCAGTAGCAATAAAAGTTCCCTGAATTATGCTTAGGACAACAGTACCATATCGCGTGTATTGCGTAATTTTACGCGTCCCGGACGGGCCCTCTTTCTTTAGAGCCTCAAGCTGTGGGACTACAACTGTCATGAGCTGTATAATAATGGAAGCACTGATGTAAGGCATGATGCCCAGTGCAAAGATAGAAAAATTCTCCAAAGCACCACCGGAAAACATGTTGAACATTCCAAACAATGTCCCTGCATGCTGCGTAAAAAAGGCAGAGAGTGCCTCTCCATTTATGCCAGGTGTAGGTATCTGGACACCCATTCTGTATACAGCGAGCATTATAAGCGTAAATAATATTCGCTTACGTAACTCAGGTATATTTGCAGCACTCTGCAATCCACTCATTTTATCATCCTATCTACGTATCAATCGATACTCAGGGTCGCATAGTAAAATATCAGTAACCAGCTATTCGTTATCCTGCTGACCTGTTATACTTACTTTCCCACCTGCAGCCTCAATTTTACTTTTCGCCGAATCACTAATTTTATCTACCGTTATAACAAGGGCCTTAGTTACATCTCCATTAGCAAGAACTTTGACCAGTACACCTTCTTTAACGAGACCTGCTTGAACCAAAGAAGCTTTATTGATTTTTTCGCTTCCATCAAACGAGTCAAGTTGAGAAAGTGAAACGATAACGTATTCTTTTCTGAAAATATTGGTAAAACCTCGTTTAGGCAATCTACGCTGCAAAGGCATCTGACCACCCTCAAAACCTGGCTTAATTCCAGATCCTGAACGAGATTTAAAACCCTTATGGCCGCGACCGGCTGTTTTCCCATGTCCAGTTCCAACGCCTCTACCAAGCCTTTTACGATTCTTACCTGCACCTTTTTGCGGAGAAAGGTTCGCTAAAGTTAACATGCTATATCTCCTCGATTAGTACAAGATGCCTGACCTTATTCAACATGCCACGAAGTTCAGGTGTATCCTTTCTTGTAATTTTTTTATTCATTTTAGTAAGCCCGAGCCCTACGAGAGTGGCATGTATTTTTTTTGTACTTCCAATGCCGCTTTTGACCTGCAGGAAAGTTATTGTCTCTGCCATCTAACTACCTTCATTTATAAAATATTTTGCACTTATTTTCCAGTCTTCCCAGTCAATATCATGCAGTAATTTCTTCTATAGTTTTGCCACGCAGATCTGCGATATTTTGAGCAGAGCGTAAAGACTGTAATCCATTTATAGTAGCCTTCACCATATTGTGGGGATTGTGTGAACCCAGACATTTAGTCAGAATATTTGAAACACCGGCAGCCTCAAGAACAGCCCTGACAGGTCCACCAGCAATAAGTCCGGTACCTTCAGAGGCAGGCTTCAACAATACTTTACCTGCACCATACTTGCCAATAATCTGGTGGGGAATTGAGGCCTCAGTAAGATACACAGACAACATCGCCTTCCTCGCTTTTTCCACACCTTTTCGAATGGCTTCTGGTACCTGATTGGCCTTTCCAAGGCCATAACCGACCTTGCCTTTACCGTCACCAACAACAACTATGGCACTGAAACTGAATCTGCGTCCACCTTTAACAACTTTCGCTACTCTGTTTATAAAAACAATTTTTTCTATTAGTTCCTCAGCATTTACACTTTTGGAACGCTTGAAATCAGACAAGGAACACCCCCGTTTGTTGTAAAATCATTAAAATTCCAAACCACCTTTACGAGCACCTTCAGATAGCGACTTAACCCTGCCGTGATAAATCGCGCCACCACGATCAAATACAACTTTTGTTATTCCGGCGGCCTTTGCACGAGCGCCAATAACCTCACCAACTTTTTTGGCAGCGCCTGTTTTGCCCTTTTCATCACCAAGAACAAACTCCTTGTCTCTAGTCGACATGGAGATCAAAGTGTGTCCAGCTGTATCATCAATAATTTGAGCGTATATATGCTTGTTGCTTTTAAAGACTCTGAGTCTCGGACGTTCGACAGTGCCGGTAATTTTTTTTCTGATACGTCTGATTCTTTTTGCCCTTGCGACGGTCTTAGCATTCATCCTGGCCATTGTATATATCCATTAATTGTAATTACGGTACGTTATTGCCTTTTGAAATTATTTGGCTCCGGCTTTACCAGCTTTACGAACAATACGCTCATCTTCATAGCGTATTCCCTTGCCCTTATATGGCTCTGGCTTCCTGATCTGACGTATCCTGGATGCGGTAAGGCCAAGAATTTCCTTGTCTATGGATTCGAGAATAATCTTAGTGTTACCTTCAACCGATGCAGTTACCTCTTTGGGCAATTTAAACTCTACAGGGTTTGAATATCCGACATTAAGTGTGAGCGTGGAACTATTGATATTTGCTCTATATCCTACACCCTCAATGACGAGAGTCCTCTTAAAACCATCAGTGACACCGATGACCATATTATTAATAAGGCTTCTGGTCAAACCCCGAAACGCATTAACCTTAGTGCTTTCAACTCTGTTATTGACTTTTATTACACTATCTTCAAGCACAACTTCAATTTCATCAACAATTGTGCGCTTCAAGTTACCTTTAGTTCCAGTTACAGTAATTTGCTGACCTTTCAGGTCAACCTTAACCCCAGCAGGAACAGAAATTGGTTGTTTACCAATACGAGACATAGTTACCTCCGTTATTTGTTAGATCTACCAGACCTCACAAATGATCTCCCCGCCAAAATTGAGGGCTCTAGCTGTTTTATCCGTCACTACACCTTTTGATGTGGAAATTACTGCAATCCCTAATCCATTCAATACCTTTGGTATTGCATCAGCCTTGGCGTATTTTCTCAACCCGGGTTTACTCACGCGTTTTATCCCGGTAATTATTGACTCATCCTCAGGACCATACTTTAAATCAATTTTCAATACTCCCTGAACAGCACCTTCAATGACCCGATAATCTGAAATATAACCTTCTTCCTTAAGTACGTTTGCAACGTCAACCTTAACTGTCGAGGTGGGCATCTCAACCGTATCAAATTTTGCCATTACCGCATTTCGTATCCTGGTCAGCATATCTGCCAGTGGATCGCTCATTGACATAGCGAACACTCCTTTTTTCAATATAGTAGACTGTATCAATTAAACTGGCAGATATTTCTACCAACTTGATTTCGTTACTCCAGTTATTTCACCACTCAATGCCAATTTCCTAAAACAGATTCTACAAATACCAAACTTGCGGATAAACGACCGGGGTCTCCCACAAATCGGACACCTGTTATACTTTCGAACACCAAATTTTTGTTCACGTTTTGCTTTAGCGATTATCGATTTCTTAGCCAAACTTACCTCCAGATAGACTCAATTAGATATAGTTCTATTTTTATGATTAATTCCGACAAAATAAGTTACTTTTTAAAAGGCATCCCTAATGTTTTTAACAAAAAACGACCCTCGTCATCTGTTTTTGCAGAGGTAACTATGGTGACGTTCAGCCCTTTGATTTTATCGATTTTGTCGTAGTCTATTTCCGGGAAAATAATTTGCTCCTGAATTCCCATAGAAAAATTACCTCTGCCATCGAAACCCTTCGGAGATAATCCTCTGAAATCTCTTACTCGAGGCAACGCTATGTTTACAAGTTTACTGAAAAAATCATACATCTTGTCACCTCTCAGGGTAACACAGCATCCGATCGGCATACCCTCTCGAAGTTTAAATGTAGCAATCGATTTTTTAGCTTTTGTAATCACAGATTTTTGTCCGGCTATTCTGGTGAGCTCTTCAGCAGCACCATCAACCATTTTGGGATTTTGAACGGCTTCTCCCAGTCCCATGTTGAGTACAATTTTTTCCAACTTGGGGAGTTGCATTACATTTTTATAACCAAACTCTTCCCTGAGTGCAGGAACACACTCATTTGCATATTTATCTTTCAGCGCACCCATGTATAACTCCTGACGTAAGCCCTTTGATTACCTATGATTTACTCTCTATAGATTCACCACAATGTTTACAAAAGCGAACCTTCGTATCGTCTTCAAGTATTTTCTTACCCACTCGACCGGTTTTCGTACACTCGGGACAAATAAGTTGTATATTGGATACGTGTATCGGAGCCTCTTTTTCTACAATCTGGCCCTGCTGGTTCATTTCACTCGGCTTAGTGTGGCGCTTTATCATGTTGATACGCTCAACTACAACCTTATTCTTATCCTTTAACACACGAAGAACTTTCCCTACTCGGCCTTTATCCTTGCCGGTTATTACTTCAACCTGATCATCTTTCTTCAGGTATGTTCTACCCTGTCTCATTTTTATACCTTTTTTCAGTCAATGTATCCAACTCAGTCTAACCAAGTCGGTCCCTTAAGTACTTAAATTAAAAACGCTTTGCCAGAATTCAAAAATTGTAACCGTTACAACTTATTTAAATTCTTTGACTAAAGTGTCCTAAAACCAGAGCACTCCAAGTCTTTAAAGTGCTTCAGGGGCAAGCGAGATTATTTTCATGAAACCCTGGTTTCTTAACTCACGAGCTACCGGTCCAAAAATACGAGTTCCAACAGGTTCTCCTGAGGCACCCAGCATAACAGCAGCGTTATCATCAAATCCTACCCATGTATCATCCATTCTCTTTATGGCTTTAGCGGTCCGGACAATAACAGCCTTCATTACATCACCTTTCTTAACTTTGGCATGCGGAATAGCTTCTTTTACTGTCACTACAATTACATCACCAATGCTTGCATATCGCTTTCTAGTGCCTCCGAGAACACGGATGCAAAGAACTTTTTTGGCACCTGAATTATCTGCAACATTGAGTACTGACTCAGTCTGTATCATAATTTCACCTGATATTTAATACGAAACAAAACATTTTCCAAACCCTTCATTACAATCAGTACTGCTCCAGAGAATTGAACCTCTTTTATCCCTCTTTAAGGGGCAAGAAAGTACCCGGTCAGCACAGTCACACCAGTAATGTCAAAAAACCCCATTTTCTCTATTTGTGCAGTAATTTTGAAGTAAAGTGCTAAACCGCCTGTTCCAGTATTGTTCTAATTCGCCATCGTTTACGTTTACTCAGCGGCCTACACTCTTCAATAAGGACAGTATCCCCAATTTTACAGCGATTTTCAGGATCATCTGCGAGATATTTAACACTGGTTTTGACGAATTTCCCGTAAAGTTTATGTCGAACTTTGCGTTCAACCCGAACAACAACACTCTTTTCCATCGTATTACTTATAACAGAACCAGTTCTTGTCTTTTTAGATTTTTTGTTTTCACTCATTGTTTTAGTACCTTACTCTTGATATCCCATCGAAAAAACCGGAGACCAGAAAATTTCTTTTAACATTATTGGTGCGATCCACCATCAAGATACCTCTCCCCCTTAAGGGTTTTTAGTAGTACCTTGCTACTTGTCTGTTCAACTCTCGGCACTCTGTACTTTAACTGTCTGGATCCTGGCAATATCTCTTCTAATATTTCTTAACTGAGAAGTATTTTCCAGAGGTCTGATTCGATGCTGAAACGTCAAGTTGCCAAGCTCTTCTCTCAGGTTTTTTTCAGACTTAGCCAGTTCCTCACCGGACATTTTACGAATGTCTTCTACTTTCATAGACTAGTCCTCTTGCTTACAACTTTAGTGGAAAAGGGTAATTTATTACCCGCAAGAGACAATGCCTTCATAGCAAGCTCTTCAGAAACACCGGAAATTTCGTAGAGAATCATACCTGGCCTTACAACGGCAACCCAAGATTCCGGACTCCCTTTACCCTTGCCCATTCGAGTTTCTGCAGGCTTTTTGGTGAGTGGTTTATCTGGAAAAACACGTATCCAGACTTTTCCACCTCGTTTCATAGTTCTATTAATCGTTATACGAGCTGATTCTATCTGTTGTGCTGTCATCATACCACAGCATGTAGCCTTGATCGCATATTCTCCGAAAGAAATCGAAGATCCTCGATGAGCAATCCCTCTCGATCTTCCTTTAAATACTTTTCTATGTTTGACTTTCTTAGGACTTAACATCTCTTACTCCGAATTGTGATATGTAAATATTCTCAAACTGATGAACCGTTACAATTACACTTCAGCAGCATCTTTGTCACTCAGGACTTCACCATTAAAGATCCACACCTTAACACCAATGATTCCATATGTAGTATTAGCTTCAGCTAGTGCATAGTCTACATCAGCTCTCAAGGTGTGCAATGGTACCCTTCCTTCACGTACCCATTCACATCTTGACATCTCAGCCCCACCAAGTCGCCCGGAGCATGATATTTTTATACCCTGCACTCCAAATCTCTGTGCTGAAGTGACAGCCTTCTTCATAGCTCGGCGGAAAGCAACTCTTCTGACCAGCTGCTGAGCAATATTCTCAGCTACCAGTTGTGCATCGGCCTCAGGACGTCTAACTTCCTGAATATCGAGGGTCACTTTACGAGAGATGAGTTTCTCAATCTCTTTTTTTGTAAGTTCAATCTCTGAACCTTTCTTGCCAATAACTATTCCTGGTCTTGCCGTAAAAAGCTTGATACGCACATGTTCACCAGTACGCTCAATCTTAACTTTTGACAGTCCGGCATGATGGAGACGTTTCTTGAGAAACTTTTTAATCTTCTGATCTTCAATAAGAAAGGTAGCGTAATCTTTGTCTGCATACCAAATTGAATCCCATGTCCGGGTAATGTTCAGTCTCATTCCTAATGGATTAACCTTCTGCCCCAAAACAGTCCTCCAACAAATCCAACGTTCTATTTAGTCTTTACAGTAAGTATCTACATACATGCAGCGTTAACTTACCACTTGATTTCCTAATTCTCGTCAATAATGACGGTAATGTGGCTCGTTCTTTTGATAATTCCGGTGGCTCTTCCCATAGCCCTTGGCCGGATTCTCTTAAGAGAAGGTCCACCATCAATCATTATTTTTTTAACATACAAATTATCTACGTCAGCTTCGTCGTCCTGTGTTGCGTTCGCAACAGCCGATTCAATGACTTTTTGAATAATTCCTGCGCCTTTTTTAGGCATAAAACGGAGGGTGTTGATAGCCTGATCCACCCCCATACCTCTCACAACATCAGCAACAAGTCGCGCCTTTTGCGGTGAGATTCTTATATATTTTCCAACGGCCCGTGCTTCCATATTGATTGCTCCCGGTGGGTCCTGCAAAAAATTCAGGTTTCTAATTATTTTCTTCCCTTTCTGTCTGCAGAATGGCCATAATATGTTCGAGTTGGTGAAAACTCACCAAGCTTATGTCCAACCATGTTCTCTGTGACAAAAACAGGTATAAATTTTTTCCCGTTATGAACTGCAAATGTGATCCCTACCATCTCAGGACTAATATCTGAACGCCTGGACCAGGTCTTGATTACCTTTCTCGACCCACTCTCTATAGCCGAAGACACCTTCCTTTGCAGATGATCATCAATAAAAGGACCTTTTTTAATTGAACGAGACATACACTACTCCTTGTCTGTTATGATCTCTTCTTGACAATCAGCTTGTCAGAAGTCTTTCTGTTCTTTCTTGTTTTGAACCCTTTAGTAGGACGCCCCCAGGGTGTACAAGGATGTCGGCCACCCGAACTCTTACCTTCCCCACCACCCATCGGATGATCGACAGGGTTCATAGCTACACCTCGAACATGGGGTCTTCTTCCTTTCCATCTGCTTCTGCCAGCCTTACCAAGTTTCTGACTTTCATGTTCGCGGTTACCAATTTGTCCAATGCAGGCCCTGCATTGATTATTGAATTTCCGAACCTCTCCTGATGGCAAACGAACAAGAACATATCGTCCTTCTTTAGCCATAAGTTGAGCAGAAGCACCTGCACTTCGAACGAGCTGGGCTCCTTTTCCTATCTTCATCTCAATATTATGAATAATAGTACCAAGGGGGATATTACTCATCGGCAGGCAATTCCCGGGCTGAATATCTACGTTTTCCCCGGCAACAACACGATCTCCAACGCTAATACCGTCAGGGGAAAGAATATAACACTTCTCCCCATCCATATAACCAAGAAGGGCGATATTGGCTGACCTATTAGGATCATATTCGATAGCAATTACCTTTGCGTCTACACCCGTTTTATTCCTCTTGAAGTCGATAATTCTGTATTTCCGTTTATGACCCCCGCCTTTATATCGTGCAGTTATACGGCCGTAGTTATTCCTTCCACCGCTCTTGCTGAGACTGGTTACAAGACTCCTTTCAGGGTCTTTAGAAGACAGATCTGCATTTTTGATAGACACATGGTGTCGTTTTCCAGCAGATGTAGGTTTATATGTTTTTATAGCCATGATTTCCCAATCGCTCCATCAAAATGGGTTAGATAGAATCGTTAAGTCTAGATGTTTCGTCCAGCTGATTTTCCTGCTAAAGTTCGTCAGCAAAGTTGATTGCACCTTCAGACAATGTTACATAGGCTTTTTTCCAATCTTTCGTAAAGCCTACAGCTTTTCCAACCCTTTTTTGCTTTCCGTGCATGTTTGCAGTCCTCACATTTTTCACCTTCACATTGAAAAGTAGCTCAACTGCTCTTTTAACTTCTATCTTATTCGCCTTAGGGTGAACTTTAAAAACTACCCTTCCATCTTCTTCCTGCAATAATGCAGCTTTCTCTGTAAGGCAGGGTCCTTTTAATACACTGTATATATTTTTCATACCGCCAACCTCTTTTCAATACCATCGATTACCGGTTGCACTAAGATCAATTTTTTATGCAGAAGGATATCATAGACATTTAAGCCTTCAACAGGTAGCACTTTGTATCCATTGACATTTCGAGATGATTTGTTAAGCTCATCATTACCACTGTCAGCAACTATCAGCCCATTTTCAACGCCCAGCACCTTCATAATTCCAACAAAATCTTTGGTCTTAATGGAGTCCATGATGAACTGATCAATTACCATGAGATTACCTTCCTGCAACCTGGCACTCATAGCCATTGAAATTGCCTGTTTTTTAATCTTACGATTAAGCTTGAAACTGTAATCTCTGGGTTTTGGTCCAAAAGCAACCCCTCCACCTCTCCACACCGGAGAAGTACGAGTACCTGCCCTTGCCCGTCCTGTTCCTTTTTGCCTCCAGGGTTTGGCACCACCACCTCTCACTTCGACCCGTGTTTTGGTACAGGCATTGCCCGAACGACGAGCAGCACGCTGCATCCTGACAACATCATGTAAAATATACTCTTTCACCTTGCGATTAAACAGATCATCTCTGAGTTCAATCTCGCCAACACTCTCATTCTTGGTGTTAACTATCTTTATAGTAGACATATTTATCTCCTCAGCCTGTGGCAACTCAAAAACATTTATTTAGAGAATATTTTTAACAGGCCGTTTTTAGCTCCTGGAAGGGGTCCTTTCAAAAGAACAACATTCTCTTCAGATCGTACATCGATAACAATTACATTTTTTCTCAAGACTGTATCATTACCCATCCTTCCAGGCATTTTTTTTCCTTTAAATACTCTAGCGGGAGATGCACTACACCCTATTGATCCCGGTGCTCTGTGAAAATTAGATCCATGCCCGGCCCCACCACCTGCAAAGCCATATCTCTTTATAACACCTTGAAATCCTTTACCCTTACTGATTCCCTGGATATCGACAAGATCACCGACTTTGAGTACTGTATCTAAAGTGATATCCTGACCTACAGAATATTCACCTGGATCAGTAACTCTAAACTCTTTTATAAAATAGAATCCTTCCGACTCTGATTTTTTTAAATGACCAGCGATAGCCTTATTAACACGAGAAGATTTTTTCTCGGAAAAACCGACCTGGATAGCGTTATATCCATCAGCAGCCACATTTTTAACTTGAAGGACCCTGCAAGGACCTGCTTCAACAACAGTTACTGGGGTTGCTTGACCTAGTTCACTGTAGACCCGAGTCATTCCAACTTTTTTACCTAATATACCCATTGAATTTGGCATAATTGTATCCGATGCTTCAATTTAACAATAGTGATGACGCCTTAAAACTCTTCCTCTACTTCGCCTTTACTCAAATAATGTCAATAATATAAAAGTATATAGCTGACATTATGTTCACATTTATCGACGATGAAGTTTTTTACCTAGCCATCTAAATTTTAACTCTTTGTTTGTCAATTGTTGTATTCACCACCCTACGGCAGCTTAATTTCTACATTCACGCCTGCGGACAGCTCAAGCTTCATTAAAAGATCTATAGTCTGCTGAGTAGGTTCCAAAATGTCAAGTAACCGTCGATGTGTCCTCATTTCAAACTGTTCGCGAGATTTCTTATCGACATGAGGCGAACGTAAAACACAATATTTGTTCACAGATGTCGGTAAGGGAATTGGTCCAGCTACGGCAGACCCAGTCCTTCTGGCAGTTTCAACAATTTCTGATGTTGATTGATCCAGTAACTTATGATCGTATGCTTTTAAGCGAATGCGAATTTTTTCTGTTGGTATCATAGCAGACCTTTATTATAAAATTTCACTGATAACACCAGCACCTACTGTACGACCACCTTCACGAATAGCAAACCGCAAGCCAACATCCATGGCTATTGGAGTTATCAATTCAATATCTGCAGCAATATTATCACCAGGCATAACCATTTCGACACCTTCTGCCAATGTTACAACACCGGTCACATCAGTGGTTCTGAAGTAGAACTGGGGCCGATATCCATTAAAAAACGGCGTATGCCTTCCCCCCTCGTCTTTACCAAGAATATAACATTCTGCCTTGAATCTGGTGTGTGGCTTAATAGACTTTGGAGCAGCAAGTACCTGGCCGCGGTCTATTTCCTCACGCTTAACACCACGAAGCAGAGCACCGATGTTATCTCCAGCCTGTCCCTCATCGAGGAGTTTACGAAACATCTCAACTCCGGTACAGGTCGTTTTCCTCGTCTCTTTAATACCTACAATTTCGATCTCATCCCCTACATGTACAACACCCCTTTCAATTCGGCCGGTTGCAACAGTTCCACGTCCGGAGATAGAAAAAACGTCTTCGACAGGCATTAAGAATGGCTGATCTACGTCTCGTTTCGGCTCCGGAATATAAGTATCTATGGCTTCCATAAGCTCCCATATACACTTGGCGTCGCCTTCATCTTCAGGGTTTTCAAGAGCCTTTAATGCAGATCCCTGGACAAAAGGAATATCATCCCCGGGGAATTCATATTTATCAAGCAGTTCACGAAGTTCCATTTCAACAAGCTCTATGAGTTCTTCATCATCAACCATATCGCACTTGTTCAGAAATACTACTATGGCTGGAACACCAACCTGGCGCGCGAGCAATATATGCTCTCTAGTCTGAGGCATTGCACCATCAGTTGCTGCAACAACCAGAATAGCACCATCCATCTGGGCAGCACCAGTAATCATGTTTTTAATATAGTCTGCATGACCAGGACAGTCTACATGGGCGTAATGACGATTTACAGTCTCATACTCTACGTGAGCAGTGGCTATGGTAATTCCTCGCTCTTTTTCCTCCGGAGCCTTATCTATATCGCTGAAATCAGTAAATGAAGCAAGTCCTTTCAATGACAAAACCCGAGTAATAGCAGCTGTCAAAGTAGTCTTTCCATGATCAATGTGACCAACAGTTCCGACATTTACATGCGGCTTGGTCCTTTCAAATTTTTGCTTTGCCATAATTGTTCCCCAATATTTTTGAACTCAAATTCCTCTTATCTTTTTTATTATATCGTCTGCCCTTGAAACTGGTACCACGTCATATTCAAAGAATTGCATGGTAAAAGTTGCACGTCCCTGGGTAGAAGATCTCAGTGAAGTTGAATAACCAAACATTTCAGCGAGTGGAACTACGCCTTTAAGTACCTGCAAATCGTTTTCAGCTCTAACACCAATTATCTTTCCTCTTTTGCTGTTGAGGTCAGAGATAACATCACCAATATATTCCTCAGGTGTTACAACCTCCAGGCTCATCACCGGTTCCAACAATTTCGGGTCTGCATCTGCAGAGGCCCTTCTGATTGCCATTGAGGCAGATATCCCAAAGGCCATCTCAGTCGATTCATCTTCATGGTATGACCCACCTGTCAAGCTGACCTTGAGGTCGGTAAGCGGGTAACCAATAAGTGGCCCTGAGTCTAGTGTTTCAAAAATCCCTTTTCTAATAGAGGCAAGATACTCTTTCGGTATCTGACCTTCATCAACACTGCTGACAAATTCGAAGCCAGTTCCACGTCCGGCTGGTTCTATTTCAATTATCACATGTCCATACTGACCTTTTGCTCCGGTCAACTGATCGAATTTCCCTTCTCCTTGTCCAGCCCTGCCGATAGTCTCTTTATATGCGACCTGTGGTGTACCTATACTTGCCGACACCTTAAATTCATGCAGCAGACGATGAACGATTATTTCCAGATGTAGCTCACCCATACCTGAGATAATTGTCTGCCCGGTATCCTCATTAGTAGTGATCGTAAACGAAGGATCTTCTAATGCTATCTTGCTCAGCGTTTCAGAGAGCTTCTTTTCTTCAGCCTTACTCTTAGGCTCTATTGCTACCCCTATTACCGGTTCAGGGAAATCCATACTCTCAAGGATTATATAATCTCCCTTCTCACAGAGTGTATCACCGGTAGTCGTAAACTTTAGGCCTACAACGGCCCCGATATCACCAGCAAAGATCTGTTTAACTTCCTCGCGTTTATTAGCGTGCAGTTTCAAAAGCTTTGAAATTTTCTCCTGCTTTTTCTTCACTGGGTTGAAAACCTTGTCGCCTACTGAGATCGTACCCGAGTAAACTCTCAGAAAAGCAAGATTTTCAACAAAAGAATCAGTCATCAGCTTAAATACCAGCCCGGCTAACTTCTCCTCCGAATCTGTTTTCCTGCTGATTTTAACACCGTCTTTTCCCTCTCCCTCTACACTCCTGACATCAAGAGGCGAGGGCAGGTACCGAAGAATGCCGTCAAGCAGAGGCTGCACTCCTTTATTTTTAAATGCACTACCACATAGAACGGGTACTATATCGAGTGCAATAGTGGCCCGTCTGAGAACATCATATATCTCAGGTGCTGATACCGTTGTATCATCCAAGTATTTTTCCATGATCCCCTCATCGAAGTCGGCCAACTTCTCGAGGAGTATCATCCGTGCGGCCGTGAATATTTCTTTATGTTCGGCAGGGATTTCCAGTATGTCTATCTCCTGACCAAGGGACTGCTCAACAAATATGAGCATCTTTCCTTCTATGAGATCAATAACTCCAGCAAATTCCGCCTCCTTACCGACTGGTATCTGTATCGGCACGGGGGTGGCCCCGAGCCTGTCGGCAATCATGGAAACGCATCTGCTGTAGTCAGCACCTACACGATCCATCTTGTTGACGAAGGCAATACGTGGAATTGAATACTTGTCTGCCTGTCGCCACACAGTCTCTGACTGCGGTTCAACACCTCCCACTGCACAGAAAACTGCTACTGCTCCATCCAGGACTCTCAGCGATCGCTCTACCTCAACAGTAAAATCAACATGTCCGGGGGTGTCTATAATGTTAATTTTTTTTTCTTTCCAGTAACAGGTAGTTGCTGCCGAGGTAATCGTTATCCCTCGCTCCTGTTCCTGTTCCATCCAGTCCATGACTGCAGTGCCTTCATGAACCTCGCCGAGCTTGTATGATCGGCCAGTGTAATAAAGAATTCTTTCAGTTGTAGTCGTTTTTCCTGCGTCGATATGGGCCATAATGCCAATATTACGCACATCCGATAAATCTTCCTGGGCTGGCATCGACTACCTCACTCCTCGTACAACTTTAAAAGCCAGCCCTACCACCACCAGCCCCGACACCAGCCGGAACCCACTACCAGCGATAATGAGCAAAAGCCTTATTGGCTTCAGCCATACGGTGGGTATCATCTTTCTTTTTAACAGAACCACCGCGATTATTGTATGCATCAACCAGTTCGGCGGCAAGTTTCTCTGACATGGATTTTCCTGACTTTGACTTAGAAAAATCGATAATCCATCGGATTGCGAGTGCATTTCTTCGAGTTTGTCGAACCTCCATCGGCACCTGGTATGTAGCACCACCTACTCGACGAGACTTGACTTCTACCCGTGGCCTGACATTGCTCATTGCCTCTTCGAAGACAGTTAACGGGTCTTCGTCTTTCACACGCACTTCCACTATATCCATAGCATCATAAAAAATCCGCTGGGCAAGTGTTTTCTTTCCCCTCTCCATCAATCCATTGGTAAATTTGCTCACCAATATGCTGTTAAATTTAGGATCTGGATCTACGGGTCGTCTCTCAATACTTTTTCTTCGCGACATTAATAAACCTCTCTCTCAGACACATCCTTTAGGATGGCCGCTTTGCTCCATATTTTGAACGACCCTTACGTCTATCGGAAACACCCAATGTATCCAAAGTTCCTCTAATCACATGATAACGAACACCAGGTAAATCCTTTACCCTTCCACCCCGAATCATGACCACAGAGTGCTCCTGGAGATTATGGCCTATGCCTGGGATATAGGAGGTGACTTCAATTCCGTTTGTAAGTCTGACCCTGGCAACTTTACGCAGCGCAGAGTTTGGTTTTTTGGGGGTCGTTGTATATACCCTCACACACACACCTCTTTTCTGAGGCGATCCTTTCAAAGCAGGAGTGTTTGTCTTTTTAACAGACTTCTTTCTCCCAAATCTTACAAGTTGGTTAATTGTTGGCATTACGTTAACTGCTCCTGTTTTACATGTCCTATTAATAATTTCCCGGCGTTCAGTTACACATCTCTTACTTTTCGCTCACACGAAAGGGATCACTTTTAACCTAACGCCAGCACAGTGTCAAGCAAAAAGAACAGGCTGGTTACCTATAAAGCAATTAATGATCTGAGCCTAGTCCGGTTCCAGCAGAAATCAGTCGTCCCATGATTACATTTTCTTTCAATCCTGCAAGTTCGTCCACCTTTCCAGCCATTGCAGCATTAGTCAATACCTTTGTAGTTTCCTGGAAAGAAGCTGCAGATATGAAACTCTCTGTTGATAGTGATGCCTTGGTAACACCGAGTAATAAAGGCTCAGCTGCTCCCGGTTGTTTCCCTTCTGCAATAAGACGATCCCGCTCCGCCTCAAACTTCCACCACTCGACCTGCTGGCCAATCATAAACGTAGAGTCTCCGACCGATGTTATCATAACTCGCTTGAGCATCTGACGAACAATGACCTCTATATGCTTGTCGTTTATTTTGACACCCTGGAGTCTATACACTTCCTGGATTTCGTTAACTAAAAACTTGGCAAGTTCCTTGACCCCCAGGACAGCAAGAATATCGTTGGGAACTACGGTTCCCTCCATCAGTGCCTCACCGGCCTGAACATAATCTCCTTCATGGACGATAATATGCTTGGACTTTGGAATGAGATATTCCTGTGGTTCCCCATATTCCGGAGTAACAACAACTCTTCTCTTCCCTTTCAATTCTTTACCAAAACTCACCCTGCCATCAACTTCTGAAATCATTGCCGGATCTTTCGGTTTTCTCACCTCAAAAAGCTCAGCTACTCGGGGAAGACCACCTGTAATATCCTTCGTTTTAGTAGTTTCTCTAGGAATTTTACCAACGACAGTACCCGGTTTAATAACATCACCTTCATTTACTGAAACTAACGAGCCAACCGGCAGACTGTAACGGGCAAGTGCCTCAGATCCAGGGATCTTCATGGTTTTACCACGATCATTTTTAACAGTAATACGCGGGTTAAGCTGAGTAGAACCCGTCGTATGGACTATAACCATTGATGCTCTACCGGTTACAGAATCAACCTTTTCCTGCATGGTCACACCCTCAAGAATGTCACCATATTTTATAATACCACCTATTTCTGCAACGATAGGCGTCGTATACGGATCCCAGTCGGCAAGAATAGTATCTCTTCCTACCACATCACCTTCTTTTACAAGCAACTGAGCTCCATAATTTACTTTAAATCGCTCTCTTTCCCGGTCAAGTTCATCTTTGATGATAATCTCCGCATTCCTGTTCATTACTATGGAGGTGCCCTCATCATTCACTACAGTATCAAGCTTCAAAAACGAAACCGTACCGCCGATATGCGTCTGTAATTCCGCCTGCTCAACAGACCTGCTTGCAGTACCCCCCACATGGAAGGTACGCATCGTGAGTTGGGTTCCTGGTTCCCCAATGGACTGGGCAGCAATAACGCCTACTGCTTCGCCGATATTAACCATATGGCCTCGCCCAAGATCACGACCATAACAAGCTGCACACACGCCACGTTTAGACCTGCAGCTGAGAACTGATCGAATGGCGACCTTATCTATACCGGTATCCATTATCTGTATCACTTTTTCTTCAGTGATCTCCTCCCCTGCCGGGATAATAATCTCATCACTAAAGGGATCCACAACATCATCAAGAGTAACTCTTCCAAGAATCCTGTCACCTAAAGGAACTATTATTTCGCCACCATCCATCAAGGGCTCAGCTACCATACCGTCGAGAGTATGGCAGTCTTTTTCAACGATCGTTGATTCCTGTGCAACATCAACCAGTCTTCTCGTAAGATATCCTGAGTTAGCAGTTTTTAATGCGGTATCGGCAAGCCCTTTTCGCGCTCCGTGGGTGGAAATAAAATATTCGAGAACCCCGAGTCCTTCCCTGAAATTAGCCTTGATCGGAGTTTCTATAATTGCACCCGACGGCTTAGCCATGAGTCCACGCATACCGGCAAGCTGACGAATTTGATCTCGTGAGCCACGGGCTCCAGAATCTGCCATGATAAAAATTGAGTTAAAACTTGGTGCTTCAACAACTTTTCCTTTTTTATCACGAAAGTAATCTACCTTAATCTCATCCATCATTGCATTGGCAACATCATCAGTCACCTTGGACCAGATATCCACAACCTTATTATACTTCTCACCAGAAGTTATAAGACCATCCGTATACTGCTGTTCAACATCAAGAACATTTTTTTCTGCCTCCTCTACAAAATCCTCCTTGTTGAGAGGAATTTTCATATCATTGATACATATGGAAATCCCGGCTCTGGTCGCATACTCATACCCTATGTCTTTAAGTCTATCAGCGAGAATAACTGTGTCTTTGGTACCGGCACTTCGATAGGTATAGTCAATCAGCGAAGCAAGTGCCTTTTTGGTCATAACTTTATTTACCTCTTCAAATTTAACAGAATCAGGTAAAAGCTGACCAATAAGTAATCGTCCGATGGTTGTCTCAATCAGTTCGTTATCTTTTCTTACCTTAATATTGGCTTGCAGATGCACTACCCCATAATCATACGCAATGATTGCCTCTTCAGCGGATGCAAAGACTTTGTTCTCGCCAGATGCATTGATCCGATCACGAGTCATATAGTAGAGGCCGAGTACAATATCCTGGGATGGAATAATCACAGGCTCACCATTAGCGGGAGAGAGAATATTGTTTGTGGACATCATGAGAACTCTCGCTTCCACTTGTGCTTCTACTGAAAGGGGCACATGAACCGCCATCTGATCGCCATCAAAATCTGCATTAAACGCCATACAGACAAGTGGGTGTAATTGAATGGCTTTTCCTTCTATCAACACAGCTTCAAAGGCCTGCATCCCAAGCCTGTGCAAAGTAGGAGCCCTGTTCAAAATAACTGGATATTCGGTAACAACCTCATCGAGAACGTCCCAAACCTCCTGAGCTCCTTTCTCCACCATCTTACGTCCACTTTTTATGGTGGTAACGTATCCTTTATTTTCGAGTTTGTTATATATAAAGGGCTTGAAAAGCTCCAGAGCCATTTTCTTGGGAATACCGCATTGATGGAGTCGCAGATGCGGACCGACTACGATAACAGAACGCCCAGAGTAATCTACACGTTTTCCCAAAAGATTCTGCCTGAAACGACCCTGTTTACCTTTCAACATGTCAGAAAGAGATTTCAGAGGACGTTTGTTGCCTCCCGTAATCACTCTGCCCCGCCTGCCGTTGTCAAACAGAACATCAACAGCCTCCTGCAACATTCTCTTCTCATTGCGGATGATGATATCAGGGGCATCAAGTTCCAGCAGCCTTTTGAGTCTGTTGTTTCGGTTAATCACCCTTCTGTAAAGATCGTTTAGATCTGAGGTAGCAAAACGGCCGCCTTCGAGTGGAACAAGCGGTCGGAGATCTGGCGGCAATACAGGGATAATCTGCAGTATCATCCATTCAGGCTGGTTACCGGAATCCCTAAAAGCTTCGATCACAAAAAGCCGCTTACCAAGTTTTGCTCGTTTGGTTTTCGAATTGGTACTTGCCATTTCATCCCGCAGTTGCTTGGAGAGTTCTACAAGTTTTTTGGAAGCAAGAAGAGTTCTGATAGCTTCAGCACCTATTCCAACTTTAAACTGTCCGGGATAGTCAGTTTTCGCCTGTCTGTATTTCTCTTCAGTCAAAAGAGTTCCTGGTAAGAGCTCCTCTATTTCAGACTCGACCACAGCATATTGCTCAAAATAAAGAATTTTTTCGAGCTGTTTCAGCGTCATATCAAGAACAGCACCAATTTTACTCGGTAGACTTTTCAAGAACCAGATATGGGCAACAGGTGCAGCCAGCTTAATATGACCAAGTCTCTCACGGCGAACTTTAGACTGTATAACTTCAACACCACATTTCTCACACACAACTCCACGATGCTTCATGCGCTTGTACTTACCGCAATTACACTCAAAATCCTTCACGGGACCAAATATTTTGGCACAGAACAAACCATCACGTTCTGGTTTGAATGTCCTGTAGTTGATGGTCTCTGGTTTTTTTACCTCACCATGCGTCCACTCCATGATTTTCTCAGGAGAAGCAAGGGATATTTTAACCTTTTTGAAATTTACCGGGGCTTTCGGTTTTTGAAAAAAATTGAACAACTCTTCCACGTAATCACCTTTCCCTTATATGACATGATTTCTTCAGCACCATGCAGGAGCAAAGAGTACTGAAGTAATCCAACTGTAGCCGGTAACAGAGAATAAATAACTGTCACCTATACAGATCTTCACTACTTTTTTTGAATAACCTTAAAAACTCGAATTCCAGAATGGGTTAGTAAAAAAACTGCAACACAGTAGATTATACTTTTCAAGACCCCATCACTCTTCAATAAGTTCCATGTTCAGACAAAGGGCCTGAAGTTCTTTAACGAGAACGTTAAACGACTCAGGCAGACCTGTTGTCAGAAAATTATTTCCTTTGACTATGCGCTCATACATAGTAGTCCGACCTTCGACATCATCTGACTTTGCTGTAAGAAACTCTTTGAGAGTGTAAGCAGCACCATACGCTTCCATAGCCCATACCTCCATTTCTCCAAGTCTCTGACCGCCGAACTGGGCCTTCCCTCCTAGTGGCTGCTGGGTGACGAGAGAATAGGGGCCAGTAGATCTCGCATGTATCTTATTATCTACAAGATGGTGCAGTTTTAGCATATACATGACACCAACAGTAACTTTATTGGCAAATGGTTCCCCGGTCAAACCATCATACAGCTGACTCTGCCCGACCTCATCAACCCCGGCTTCAACAAGTAGACGGCGAATATCCGCCTCCGGAGCACTATCAAAAACAGGGGTGGCCATATGCAGACCCTCTTTATGAGACCATGCCCATTCAATAAGATCAGAATCAGTCTTGCCATCAATTATTGCCTCACACTCTTCTCGTGAATAGACAGCCGCAATTTTTTCTTTGATTTGACCAACTGCCTGGGTTTGAGCCATAATTTCAAGCTGCTCCCCAAGTTTTTTTGCTGCAAATCCAAGATGCACTTCAAGGACCTGTCCAACATTCATACGTGAGGGAACTCCAAGAGGGTTAAGAACTATATCCACACTGGTACCATCCTGAAAAAACGGCATATCTTCCTCAGGCAATAGTCTGGAGACAACACCCTTATTTCCATGTCGACCAGCCATTTTATCACCAACTGAAAGTTTTCTCTTGGTGGCTACATACACTTTTACCATTTTTACGACACCAGGAGGCAGATCATCTCCTTTTTTCATCCTCTCGATGATTCCATCATAACGCTCTGAAATCAAGCGAGCCTGGTTGGTATAGCGGTCAAAGACTGTATCAACTGATTCCTGATATTTTGCCTTCTCAGAAAATTCAATGTTACGGATCATATCAAACCCTATCAGTTCAACATGTTCCCTGGCGATTTTTTTGCCGAGTCTGACAACGACCTGTCCTTTTTCGTCTACAATATCCTGCTTAGCAGTCCTGCCATCAGTAATATCTCCAATATCACGGCATACAGCCCTTTTCAGACTACGCAGTTCGTCAAGCTTATCCTGGTTGAGTTTTTCAATTTCAAGATCTTCAATCATCAGGGAGCGCTCATCCTTATCCACTCCTTTCCGTGAAAATACTTTGGCATCGATCACAACTCCACTGACACCTGGCGGTACACGTAATGATGAATCCTTGACATCCTGTGCCTTTTCACCAAAAATTGCACGAAGCAACTTCTCTTCTGGTGAAAGTACAGTCTCTCCTTTGGGGGTAACCTTACCAACAAGAGTGTCGCCCTGCTTGAGTTCTGCGCCAACACGGATAATGCCTGACTCATCGAGGTTTCTGAGAGTCTCCTCGCTGACGTTCGGAATATCCCTGGTTATTTCCTCTTTGCCAAGTTTGGTATCTCTTGCCATTGTCTCAAAAACTTCTATATGGACAGAAGTATATGTATCTTCTTTAAGAAGTCTTTCATTAATCAGAATAGAATCCTCAAAGTTAAAGCCACGCCAGGGCATAAAAGCAATAGTGACGTTTTTTCCAATAGCAATTTCACCTTGTTCACAGGAAGGACCATCGGCGAGAACAGTTCCTTTTTTAACTTTAGTCCCTGGGACAACAAGAGGTATCTGGTTAAAGCAGGTATTCTGGTTTGATTTTTTATATTTTCGCAGCCGATAAACTGCAACACCAGTAGCATAACCATCAGTACCAGGTTCTTCATAACGAACAACAATGCGATTCGAATCAGACTCTTCAACCACACCTTTCCCTGCACTCATAAGACATGCACCGGAATCCCGTGCAACATATTTTTCCATCCCGGTACCTATCAACGGTGCAGACGTCTTAAGCAGGGGCACAGCCTGACGTTGCATGTTTGAGCCCATAAGTGCACGGTTAGCATCATCATTTTCCATAAAAGGAACAAGAGATGCGGCAACACTTATCATCTGGTTTGGAGCAACATCCATATAGCTAACTTTTTCTGCAGAATAGGTCAGAACCTCGCCTTCTTCTCTAACAGTCAACATATCCGGAACAATTCGATCGTTTTCATCCACTTCTGTCAAAGCGGGGGCTATTACCTGATTCTGCTCCTGTAATGCACTGAGGTATTTCACCTCATCCATAACTATACGGTCTTCAACTTTTCTATATGGTGATTCAATAAATCCATAAGGGTTTACACGTGCATAAGTAGCCAGTGATACAATCAGACCTATATTCGGTCCCTCTGGAGTTTCAACAGGGCAAATTCGACCATAATGAGTAGGATGAACATCACGAACCTCAAAACCGGCCCTCTCTCGAGACAAACCTCCTGGTCCCAGTGCACTCAATCTGCGTTTATGGGTTACCTCCGATAACGGATTTGTCTGATCCATAAATTGAGACAGCTGACTGGTCCCGAAAAATTCTTTTATTGCAGCTGAAATTGGTTTCTGGTTAACCAGATCATGAGGCATAAGTGTCTCTACATCCTGCAGGGTCATCCTCTCTTTGATTGCACGCTCCATACGGACAAGGCCCATACGATATTGATTCTCTACAAGCTCACCTACTGTCCTGACACGCCTGTTGCCAAGATGGTCAATATCATCAACCCCTCCCTGAGAATCTTTCAACCTCACAAGATGGCGTACAGCAAGAATTATATCATCTCTTGTCAATGCACGGTTGCTTATATCGATGTCCAGCCCAAGTTTAGCATTAATTTTATATCTTCCGACTTCAGAAAGATCATAGAGGTCTTTATTAAAAAAGAGATTTTCAAAAAAGACTTCTGCAACTTCAAGCGTTGGAGGGCTTGAAGGTCTCAGACGACGGTAAATTTCCAAAAGGGCTTCCTCTGTATTTTTTGCCTTATCAAGGGACAGAGTTTTACGAAAAGAATCAGAATATGTAATCCCATCAAAATGTAGAATTTTAAATTCAGAAATACCTGCCTGATCCAGTGACTCAAGTACAGACTCGCTTATCTCACTGTTACAGAGTGCTATGATTTCACCATTTTCTTTATCCGCAATAGTGTTCGCAAGAATTTTACCGACAAGATTATCCTCTGAAACTTGAAGGAATTCAATACCTGCTGCTTCTATCTTTTTACAGAGGACTTTGGATATTTTTCTCCCCTGTTTGCCAAATATTTCACCATCAGAGGGGTTAACAAGATCAAACTCCAGCCTTTTACCAACAAATAACTCTGCATCGAAGCTCCGAGTATATCCATTTTCTGTTTTTCGAATAGTACTGAGTGGATAAAATTTTTCTAAAAGCTCTTCGTCGGAATTTCCAATAGCCTTCAGCAAGGTAGTGACGGGGAATTTTCTCCTCCTGTCTATCCGCACATGAAGAACATCTTTTATGTCAAATTCGAGATCAATCCAGGAACCCCTTACGGGGATTATTCTAGCTGAATAAAGGAGCTTCCCGCTTGAATGACTTTTACCGTTGTCATGAGTATAAAAAAGGCCGGGAGAACGCTGCAGTTGTGAGACAATGACCCTTTCGGTGCCATTAATGATAAAGACACCATCACCGGTCATAAGGGGAAGAGAACCGAGAAAAACTTCCTGCTCTTTAATATCACGAATGGACTGAACACCGGTTTCACTATCTACGTCGAAAGTGATCAGCCTAACTACTATTTTCAATGGAATGTCATATGTCATCCCTCTCTGCTGACACTCCTGCACAGTATATTTGGGTTCTCCGTACTTATATCTTACAAACTCAAGTGAGCATACCCCGTTAAAATCATTGATTGGAAATACATTTTTTAAGATCGCCTGGAGTCCAAAATCTTCCCTCTCATCAGGTTCACAATCCATCTGCAGAAATCTCTCATAAGAAAGTCGCTGCATGGATATCAGATGTGGAGGCTCTAAGATGGATTCAGCCGTGGCAAAGTTCTTTCTGATTCTTTCCATAATTGTCCTCGAAATTGCCTCATCGTACGAAAAAGTTGGAATTCAATAGCGTGGATCGGGCTCTGACATACTCTCTATCAGATAAAAGTGCAGAATAACCATTTCTTCAAAATCCAGCCAAAATATAATCACTGTTTTCAAACAGATGAGGATTCTTTTTAAAAAATCCCCTTTCTACAAAAAAAGCAACCACACACAAAACTAGAACTATTTGATATTAAACGATGTTTGTGGAATATTTTTAAGCCCAGAAAAACAAACACGCTACGAGGTTCTTCCCGTAGCGTGTTATGTCAAACTAAAAATGCTGTCCGTCAGAACAACAAACTCTACATCATTTTACTTAATTTCTACTGTAGCACCTACACCCTCAATTTTAGCCTTCATTTCCTCCGCTTCTTCCTTTGTAACCCCTTCTTTCAGTGGAGCAGGAGCAGACTCAACGAGGGTCTTTGCCTCTTTTAAACCAAGACCGGTAAGAGCACGAACTTCTTTAATAACCTTAATTTTCTGATCTCCAAAACCAGCAAGAATTACATCAAATTCAGTCTGTTCTTCTGCTGGTGCATCTGCTCCTGCAGCGCCACCGGCAGCAGCAACTGCAACGGGTGCTGCCGCAGAAACACCAAATTTCTCTTCAAACTCCTTGATCAACTCGGAGAGCTCAAGAACGGTCATATTGGAAATAAATTCAATTACATCTTCTTTCGTAACTGCCATGATAAATCACCTCATAAATTGTGTAAAATTACTCTTCCGAATTAATTGTCAGATTCTTTTTTTTCTTTAAGAGCCTGTAGTCCATATACAAATGTACGTGGCACACCAGTAAGCACTTGTACAAGTCCTGTAGGAACATTGTTCCATACAGACAACAATTGCCCAAGCAGAACTTCCTTTGCAGGGAGTTTTGATAAAGCAACGAGCTCATCTACACTGATTTTTTCTCCATCAAGTACGGCAGACCGGATACTGAACTTCGCGAAATCATCAGCAAATTTTGCTATTACCTTCGCTGGTGCAACCGGATCAGCATAAGACATCACAACTGCAGTAGTGCCGACAAAATCGTCGTTCAATGCTGCATTGTCAGTATCTTTTGCTGCGCGCCTGAGAAGAGTATTTTTAGCTATTCTCATCTCTGAATCACAGTTTCTCAATTCAACACGGATTTTCTGTATTTCAGAGACTTTCAAACCACAATAGTCAGCGACAACTGTAAATTTTGCCCGGCTGAACGAATCATTCAATTCCGAGACAAGGGTCACTTTTTCATCACGATTCAAAGCACTCCTCCTGGTTAATTAAAATTAATCAATTCGAAACAGCAGTTACGCAAAACAGTAAGGAAGGATATATTCAACTCTCAAGAACTCAGAATAGAAACACCTCTAACCTCAAGTCTCAGCAGGTCGTCAGCAATCAACGATTAAACTTTTTGTACCCACTATCTTCGACTAAACTTATTGCCAAACAATCTTTGCAATAAGAAACAATACTTACTTAATCAAGGTTCTCACAACAAGAGGATCAAGTTTTACGCCAGGTCCCATAGTTGAAGAAACAATCATACTTTTTAGATAGATACCCTTACTTGAAGATGGTTTAAGCTGAAAGATCCGTACAGCAAATGCAAGCAGATTTTCCACCAGCTTCTCCGAACCAAAAGAAATCTTACCAATACCTGCATGAATAATACCTGCTTTATCGACCCTGAAATCAACCTTTCCACCCTTGATCTCATTTACAATCTTGGCAACGTCAAACGTAACTGTACCAAGTTTGGCATTAGGCATCAGGTTCCTGGGACCTAAAATTCTACCAATTTTTCCGACGGTTCCCATCATGTCGGGGGTAGCGATTGTCTTATCAAATTCCAACCAGCCCCCTTTAATTTTTTCAACGAGTTCATCACCACCAACGTAATCTGCACCTGCCTCCAGTGCTTCAGTTTCTTTTGCACCTTTTGCAAAGACAAGAACACGTGAAACCTTACCCGTACCGTGTGGCAAAGATACTGATGAGCGGATCATCTGATCGGCATGCCTGGGATCAACCCCAAGTTTCATGGCAACATCAAAAGTTTCATCAAATTTTGCATATGATGAGTCGATAACCTTCTTGACTCCGTCCTCAACGCTATAAAGAGAAGTACGATCCACTCCTTCCAACCGTGATCTAAATTTTTTTCCGTGCTTCGGCATTTTAGCCTCCTACCCATACAGGTTTAATAATCCTGTCGGCAGTATCTGATTTTTTCAGTCAACAACGGTAATACCAGCACTTCTGGCAGTACCTTCTATAATACGCATTGCCCCCTCAACATCGTAAGCGTTAAGATCAACCATCTTAATTTCAGCAATTTCTCTGATCTTATCGCGTCCCACCTCAGCTACACGATCAGCCTTCGGGTTACTGGACCCTTTAGCTAGTCCTGCTGCCTTAAGAAGCAATACAGAAGCTGGAGGTGTTTTGGTTATGTAGCTGAACGAACGATCCTGATATACAGTAATTACAACAGGAACGATAGTATCACCCATACCTTGGGTTTTAGCATTAAAGTTTTTGCAGAATTCCATGATATTGACACCCTGCTGTCCAAGAGCTGGACCTACAGGTGGGGAGGGATTAGCTTTACCAGCCGGAATTTGCAGTTTGATAAACGCCATTTCTTTTTTGGCCATTATTTTACTCCAACGTAACTCTCTTTTGTTTAACAGTAACTATCTCTATGTATTCGAAACCTGAACAAACTCTAACTCTACGGGAGTCTCTCGTCCAAAAATCGATACCATTACCCGTACTCGCCCTTTTTCCGGAAAAACTTCGTCAACAACTCCTTGAAAATTGGCAAAAGGGCCATCCGTGACCCTGACCACTTCACCAATATTAAAGATAACTTTGGGTCGTGGTCGTTCAGAACCGTCCTGAATACGTCCAATAATTTTCGCTGCATCCTCATCAGATAATGGGATAGGATCCCGGTCGTCACCGACAAATCCGACCACACGAGGCATGTTCTGATGAATTGTGTGCCATGTTTCATCATTTAGATCCATACTGACGAGCATATAACCGGGGAAAAATC
>JAOZLO010000402.1:236-3621 GCA_029934775.1 Desulfocapsaceae bacterium | reverse complement strand
GGCTGGAGCCGAGTGGAAAGTGTAGGAGATTATTTCAGCGTCGATCAGAAAGTAAAAGTAATTGTAAAAAAAATCGACTGGGAAAAAGACAGAATATCTCTCAGCTATAAGGAGACACTGGCCAACCCCTGGGACTCAGCCATTGAAAAGTTCCCGGAAGGTTCCACTCATACTGGCACGGTAGCCCGCATAGCACAATTCGGTGCCTTTGTAACCCTGGCTCCAGGTGTTGACGGCCTCATTCACATTTCAAAACTCGGGACGGGGCGTAAGATCCACCATCCCCGGGAAGTGATGGAAGAAGGTCAGAATATTGATGTGAAAATTGAGAACATTGACCTGGATGAAAAGCGCATAAGCCTGGTACCGGCTGATTATGTTTCACCCGAAAATAAAGATATGAAAGAGCAGTCTGAGTATAAATCTTACATTTCAGGAAATAAAAAGAAAAAATCCGGAAATGAAATCGGTGGACTTGGTGAACTTCTCAGGGCTAAGCTGGCCGAAAAGAAGCGATAGCCACCTGAAAAGTTACCGGTAGAGTAAACAAAAATGGCAGCTACTTTTTCACAGTAACTGCCATTTTCGTTTCCCCCACAAAAATCATCCGTGC
Source organism: Desulfocapsaceae bacterium (assembly GCA_029934775.1). Lineage (GTDB taxonomy): Bacteria > Desulfobacterota > Desulfobulbia > Desulfobulbales > Desulfocapsaceae > Desulfomarina. The sequence goes on along the minus strand of JAOZLO010000402.1, from coordinate 3,008 downwards.
TGCAATCAGAGTAATAACCATCACAGCTGCCCCGCAGGTATAGAAAGCCCACTCAATACCAAACAGATCCATACTCATTCCCGCCAGCACTGCTCCCGTAAGCACCCCGCCACTCATAGTGAAACTGAATATCCCCATCATCGTCCCGTGACCGTAATGCAACCGTCCCTCTTCCGAAGCGTACCCACCCAATACCGGCCAGATTACTGCTTCTCCGACACCAAGGATGATGTAGAGAACTGTTATTGATAAAACGGTATCCATTGAGGGAATTGCCAATACGGACAAACTCATACACAGAGATCCGGCCAGAAGAAGAATCACCTTGTTATACTTATCGGCAATTTTCCCAAAAGGGATCTGCAAAACTGCATTTACAAGAGTTCTGCAAGCTATCACACCTCCAATCTGCAGTCCGGTATGTTCCGGCCAACTGGACATGAGTAAAGGCAAAAAGGCCATTGTCGGCACCATGATGATCATGGTTGCATATCTGGCAAGCAGAATACCTGAAGTTCGACTGCTTCCCATCATTAATTTTATACTTCCCAAAAGAGTACGATCTCTTTTCACCTCCGAACGGCTACGTCTGGGCATATTGGTGACTACCAGAACCAGAGCGAGAAAACTCATTAAAGCCATAAGATAAAAGACAGAATCAAAACCGAAAAAATCAGAAAAGAGCCCCCCTATCATCGGCCCGCAACCTATCCCGCAGAAGATTGCAATATTGAGATAGCTCATATAGCGGGCTTCATAGCCCACCGGAGAAAGCAGGCTGATATAGGCCATCGCGATCGGTACAATCATGGCTGACCCAACACCATGAAAAGCACGTATCCATATTAAATGGCTTACGCTCGTTGCCAGTGGAATAATCAGCCCGACAATACCGTAAATTAAAAGACCAACAAGCAGAAAGTTTTTCCGCCCCCATTTATCAGACAGGCTGCCCACAACAGGCTGCAGTAAACCTCTGGTGACGGAGAAAGCGGCTATGATCATTCCAAGAGAAAAACCACCCGCACCGAGCTCAGCAGCAAATACAGGCATTACTGGAATGATAATTCCGATGCCGAGCAGGGCAATAAAAACAGAAAGGAGAAGCGTGATAAGGGTATTATTTTTCATAATAATTTTGTTTTTTATTGCAGTGTTTATGGAGTAATATACTAACACCCCATAACACAAGGGGGTATAAATACCTTGGTGGTAAAGCCATGTTCACAATTTTAAAAGAAATTCTGGGTTCGAAGACGGAGTTTATGCCCTGGTTTCATAAGGGAGCTTATCTCTTATGCTTTTGCAGTGTCATAACAGCTCTGGGCACATTTTTGCTAACATCATCTTCTCCAGAACTTGATCTGAAAAAACAGACTTTTGAAAACATTACGAAGATACGAGCCCAGAAAAAACAAGAGGTGGTTGAACATTTTGAAAATATCAAAAAACAGGCTCAGTCAATTAACACTGATCAGCAAATGCTGCGTTTTTTCAACTTAATGCAGGAACAACAGGGAAACCCTGATCTAGAATTTGAGATAGACAAACACTATGTCGCCAGATACAACAATTTTTATGATATTTTGTTTATTGACTCGGCAGGATTAGTTTTTCATTCAATTAAAAAAGAATCCGACTACAGAAAAAACATTTTCACTTCTGATATCTCTGATCTCAAACTTGTAAAATCTTTGAAAAATTCTGCTGATGGATTTGCTGAGTATGAATACTATCCTCCATCCGATGAGGCGGCAGCTTTTTTTTCTGTGCCATTATCAGATAGAGACAAGCATATCGGCTGGTTTGTTTTGCAATGCGAAACAAATAACCTCAACACCATTCTTACCAAAAGAAACGGATTAGGGCGAACAGGTGAAACCTATCTGGTCAATAAAGACAAACTGATGCTGTCAGAGTCACGATTCATGGGTGACAGTACTGTTTTGCAGTTAAAGGTAGATACTCTGGCGGTCAAAGAGGCTATCCAATCGAGAGAAGGTGAAAAAATTCTAACCGATTACAGAGGAGTGAATGTTTTCAGTTCATTTGAAATGTTTGATCTCTTCGGTGTCTCCTGGATCATAATTGTTGAAATAGATGAAGATGAAGTTATCACCGAACATTTCAAAAAACATCAGAAGTTTTTCATCAATGAATGTGCTGCATACCTTTCCTCGCGGGATAGAAAAGTAAGTTATCCCAAAAAGATGGGAAATTTACGAAAAAAGAAGGTGGAGATGAACGAATTTGCAAAATCTGAAGCTGGTTCATATCTGATGACAGAGGGCGTTTCAACATGTACAGCTATTGCGATTTCCTACCCGGGAAAATTTGGATATCTTGCCCATATTTCCCCTACTGATGAAATTTACATTGATAACCCTTTAACAAAATATTTCTTACAGAGAAACTATCATAATTTTCTCAGTCAACTGATCGGCAAGATAAAGCATTTTGAAGTCTACCCGTACGAACTCAATAAGCTTCAATTTGTTATTGTTGCAACCCACAGAAAAAGCTTTGCAAAGGCTGTAAAAGAGATCATTGCCCATGACATTGAACTTGCCAGTATCAAGTTCATGTACAACCCGGATGCGCAAAGTTCCAGCATTGTATTAGCCCCTTCTGGATATAGTGCCTATGTGATGTGGAACAGTAAAAAACAGTTTTTTGAAAGTGCAGAGCAGATCGAAGATCTTGGAAGTATCGTGAAAAAAATCATGCACTATGATGCTTAAGGAGCTGTCCGAGAACTTTCCCCCTGGAAAC
>JAOZLO010000402.1:0-226 GCA_029934775.1 Desulfocapsaceae bacterium | reverse complement strand
GTTTTATTTGAGACCATCAACTGTGACGGCAGCACAGGTTTTGCAACTATTGGTATAGAGACCATCTACAAAATCGAAGAGGGTGACTGCAGTCACCCGGACAAGCCGGAAGAAAAACTGAAACAGCTGCTGATTCATGACAACAGTGGCAGTTACCATGCTTACACATTGAGTCAGGATGAGGCCAGGGGCATAATGCTGGAAATAAAAGCCTATATGAAGGCAA
>JAOZLO010000401.1:2549-3625 GCA_029934775.1 Desulfocapsaceae bacterium | reverse complement strand
ATGCTTGCTGAACAATTCGCAAAGACTGATTCCATAATGTCACCGTAGTATTTTTAAGACTCATATTTGGTGCTAATTATAGGTCTTTTTCTAGGCGGTATCAAGGTTTATTTTTTTACAAGGCAACAGCTGAAGGTCACGACTGGGGTCTGGTCTTGCCAAACTGAGCGAGAACCCAGTCAACAGTCAGGATTTCAGGTGCCTTTACCGCACTGGACGTCGCGAGGTAACTGCTCCAGGGCCATTTCTCAGGAATATCGACCAGACAGGCGCGAACCGGATTAAGGACAATATATCTGCAGAGTTCCAGGAGATGCTCATTCTTTTCAACAAGAATTGCCTTGTAGCGCCCCTGGAATACATGGCCGACACGCTGGTGGTGCCGGTTGAATCTTTGTGTGTAGACACCGTTTAACTGACGCATCCCCAGGGACAGATTCGGATCAACAGTCTCCAGCTTCAAGTGATAATGGTTGCCCATCAGGCAATAGGCATGACAAATCCAGTTGTACCTGCAAATGACATCCTCCAGAGTCTGCAACAGTATGCGCCGGTCAGCATCATCTGCAAAAATCGGTTCCCGGGCATTGCCTCTGGAGGTGACATGGTACACAGCGCCTGGATATTCTATTCGTAAAGGTCGAGCCATAATATTTTCAGCTTAGCGCAAAAAAACTTATATTCAAGACCTGACCCCTCTTTCCTCCCTTTCCCCTGCTTAATGTTTCCTATTTCAGACATATGTTGATTTTTCATGAGAAATGTTTATAATAATAAACATGGAAATATACAATGATATAGAAATATTGGGGCAACAAATACGACGGGCAAGAAAACAAAGAGGTCTGTTGCAGACCGATGTTGCAGAGCTTGCATCTGTTCGGCGGCAGGTCATTGGAGAACTTGAGCGGGGAACATACAAAGGTTCGCTGCAACGTACTGTCCACGTACTCCGTGCGATGGGTTTACGCCTTGCCATTGAACCGGTACGATTCCCCACACTGGACGAGTTATCGGATGAGTGAACGAATTAACCGGTTAAGAGTACGGGTGCCGGCGGGGGATTGCGGTACGCT
>JAOZLO010000401.1:0-2449 GCA_029934775.1 Desulfocapsaceae bacterium | reverse complement strand
AAAAAACATATCAGAGTTGATGAAATGCTGTTTCTTTCCCTGCAACGAGATTACGGTATCGGCAGGCTTCAGTATCATTCCAATCGTTTCCCGGAAAGTGAACCGAAGAAAGAGGATCTGGCGGAAATCCTGCAATGGGACGGAGAGGAATCCCTCTTTGAGGAACTGGTCAATAAATATTTACTCCAAACATCCATCAGCGGTGTGCAACCGAAGGTCCTGGTTCGTGACAATCGTGCCACATTCCATACTCCAGGACTCATCATAAAGAGTGGCCTTAATGAGTACCCCGGACTGGCAGTGAATGAATATTTTTGCATGACAGCGGCCCGAAATTGTGGATTGGATGTGCCGGAGTTTCACCTTTCCGACGATCGGTCCCTGTTTGTCATGCATCGATTCGATCTCTGCAACGATGGGAAACATCTTGGCATGGAGGATTTTTCTGTTTTGCTTGGAGAGAGTGCGGACGATAAATACAGAGGTTCATACGAATCCCTTGCCAATGTCATTAAAATGTACTGCGCTTCTCCGCAAAGAGACATGCAATCATTTTTCCGTCTGCTCGTCCTTTCGGCTCTTGTAGGGAATGGTGATGCACACAAAAAGAATTTTTCAGTGCTTTACGATGATATCAGAAGGCCGGAAACAATTCGTTTGTCACCAGCCTATGATATTGTTTCAACACTCCCCTATCTCAAAGACGACACTCCAGCATTAAAAATGAACGGCCATAAAAAAAGGTTTCCAAACAAGGTGGAATTGATTCGCTTTGGTAAACGAATAGGCATAAAAGATCCAAATGAGATCATCACTCAGACCTTTGACGGTGTAAGTGATACATTGGGGCTGCAAAGGGATTTATTTGATGATTATCCCTTTATCTCTCGAGCTGTTCAGCGGGCCATGTCGAACTGTGCGTAAATAAAGGGGGAGAAAAAACCCCGGCTACCCGTATCCGAATATCAGTAAAAGCAGGCCGGAGAGAGAATCGTGGCCTGTTGCAACATTGTTGATTCATGTTTTGTCAAAGCTCCACGTTCGGCAGCTTCGTCCCATTTATCCTTAACGAGTTCTGTCAACTCTTGATTAATCATCTTCGCATCAGCAAATGACAGACCAAATTGTCCCGACAGACTCAATGCATTACGAAGAGTACTTTCCCTCCCGTTCTCCCCGATAATCATCGCCTGATTTGCTGTCTGACCGACACGCATCATCGGGCAGATATCATAGGCAGGAGTAAGGCTGTAGTTATGCCCATCCCAGAAAAAGGCATGATTGCGGGCATGATCGTCCGTGTTGCCAATTAGAATATTAAAGACCATTCGCCTGTAAAGCTGTTGTGCTCCAGCCGGATAATCTTTCCCTGAACGACGTATAAAGGAAGCCAGATCAGGGTATGATGCCAGAACAGCCTCTGTTTCATGCAACTGCAAAGCTGTTAACCCGCTAATGAGGAAACGACGACACCATTGTCCTTTACACCGCTCTCTGTCAAAACGTCTAACCAGCAACACATCCTTGCCAAGTTCCTTTAAAAGAACTGTAGCAGGTATGTCAATGCCACATTGATCCGCCAGCCACATGGCCGCATACTCACTCCTCACCACCGGGTAATAATCTGTTGTGGAAGAAAATTTAGCGATCCATTTATCTTTTTTATCGTTCAATAGCGATTTGGGCCGGGCACCACCAACGCTTGAACCATGAAGCAGCGCATTAGCCAGTGATTCCGGCAAAGGTTTCCCTGCTTCAACACTTTGTGCAGCATCAAGCAGGTCCTCGACAGATGAATGCGGGTCTGTATGAACAGCTCCATAGCCTGCTGGTTCCAGAGTAACATCCAGCGCCCCGATTCTATCACTGCCGGCCTGCAGCAGGTAATCCAGCTCCGAGAGAGGACGTCCGCCGGATCTATACAGCAAAACTCTGCGGCCCCATGCATCAGGAGCCGAATCTCTGATTACATTGTGTGTTTCCCCAAAGGAAGGAGAAAAAATATTTTCCTGTAAAGGAAGTTCAACAGGATCAAGTGCTATTGCATCAGAACGTTCCAGATAGCTTCGACCGTAAACAAAACTGAACAGAGTGTTATCCGCTACCAGCCTGCCGCAGACAACAGGTTCGTACTCACCCGGCAACCATATCCAGATATATGCCTCAGAAGTCATTGTCTATTTTTTTTCGGCCCTTTCTCACCCGGTCGGGAAGGCTTTTTTTCAACTTTGTCAGCAGATCACCAACCACAGTATCACTTTTCCCTTCTCCCATAGCCTGCCAGGTCAAAACAGACAGGCCAAGAAGCCAGGCCGCGGTCAGATACCAGCCGGTCGCCACCTCGGGTGCCCCTTTCTCGAGGCGCACCACAGTCATACGACTGACGCCGATACGCCGGGCCAACTCTTCCTGGGTCCATCGTCTTTCTTTCCGGGCACAGGCAATCAAC
>JAOZLO010000400.1 GCA_029934775.1 Desulfocapsaceae bacterium | reverse complement strand
ACTGCTTCCTTTTTTTCCCATTCAACAAGCTGCCGGGTAGCCCTCACAGCTGCGGCTAAACTTTCCAACTTGTTTGAAAGTTCTTCAATAGAATCTTCAAAAGGCTTGGGGTCAAAACGTACCAGAATTTCACCTCCGGCAACAAATTTACCGTTCGGAGCCAGGTAAATAATTTTTGCTCCGGTCCCTTTGATCTCTGACGAAACCATGTGAGAATTCTGTGCTTCCAAGGTACCCAGGGTCCGGACTTTTATCACTATGTTGCGATTCTTCACCTCTGTAAGAGGTAAGTTTTCCTGGCTACCCACTTCAACTGTTTCAGGCGCAGCAAAAAGAAAGTATCCCGTCAAACTGACAATTGACAGAATTAGCCCTGTGAATAGAACACTCTTGCTTCCCATAGTTTTTATATGCTTTTCATATGTTATCTGGAAAGAGAAGACGCCGAAGGAGTATCAAATCCCCTTAAACTCCAGTAAAGTACCCATTGTAGCACGTAAACGATAGCCGTTGATAATGTACAGAATCTCATCTGAGACAAGGTTTGCTTTGGCTCGCTGCAATTGAACCTGAGATTCGATCAAATCAAAATTATCCGCCTCACCGTGCTGAAACTTAACCTGGGAAAATCGTAGTTTTCCTGTAGCATGGGTTATCTGTTCACGACGGAGCATAATTCTATTTTCAGCTTTCTCCATAGAGTTCATCACTCGTCTAACTTCACCAATTATACTTTCTTTAACTGTTTCAGACAGCAAATACTCCCGATCAACAACGATCTTACTTTGAGCCCACCCTGATTTTTCAGCCGATCGGGCAAAATCAGTAGTACTTGTCAAACCGATAAAAAACAGATCCTCATCTAAAATAAAGAGACGATCAAATTCGCTCGAGCGACCTCTCCGGGTATATGTCGCCTCGAGATTTATTTCAGGCAAAGTATTCTGATAGGCGACCTTAGACCGTCTGACAGCTTCAGAGATGTCGGCATTGGCCTGATTAATTTCAAGTCGATTTTTTAAGGCAATCGATACCGCTTCATCCAGTCCCAGTGTAACAAAGGAATACATGAGTGGAGCCCGAACCAGAAGAGACTGCTCCAGAGGAAATGCGAGAATAGTTTTGAGTCTGTCCATTGCATTTTCAACCCGCTCCCTCGCAAAATTAAGACTATCTCCAACTTCCCTGATCCGTATTTCAGCCCTGTATATATCCATCGATCGGGCAAGTCCGATTCGTTCTTTAATAAGAGTAAACTTCAGGTGATTTTTAAGTTGTTTTATCTGATTATTATATAAATCAATAAGTTGTTGCTCTTTCACCAGGGAGTATACAGTTGCTATTGTTTCAAGCATTGTATTGACCCTTTGTCTATGCAGGGTTCGCGCGGACTTGATCAGAGCAAATTCGCTGCTGTAGATATTATTGAGAACAACATCTGAACCAAAACCCCGTAGCAGAGGAACAGCTAAAGAAAACCCTACTCCCATATCGTATTCACTGTCTCCCTTTGCAATACTGGGTTTTAAGTCCACTGTTATACCGGTTTGAAATATTTTTGACACAGATCCGCCCGCCTGCCAAACGGTTACTTCTTCTTCGTTCTCTGACGAGTAATTAATACTTGATAATGGTTTAATTTTTATATCAAAAATATTACGAGAAGCGCCGAGACTTAACCTGTTGCTTTTCACTGCAAATTCCCGGTCTTTGATGTTTCGGTTATACTGCAGGGCTATGGTTACAATCTCGTCCAGGGTAAGGTCAATTGAATCAACTCCTGGTGCTTTTAATGTGGTTACAGCAAAATCCAACTCAGCAGCAGAGGATTTCCCGGCCAATAATACCAGCAGTATCAAAAACAATACTTTCATGCCATCATCTTTCAAAAGTATAAAGAATATCTGTTCCCGTAGACTCAGTAGAAGTTTGTGTTTCAATTGAAAATCCGCGAGCCAGCCCATAACGTACGCGAAAGACACCAAGTTGGCTGAACATATTTATATCATAGCCGAAATAAAGATCTTTTGTGATGCGTTTTCCAATCACCAGGGAGACATCCTCCTTTTCACTGCTTCCCTCAAGATGCAGATCATCCACAGGGAGCAGATTACCCACGCTCTGGAAAATCCCTGACCCACCTTCAACACCCAGAGCAACGACGGCTGCCCCCAGAATATTACTCTCCTCCTCAGAAGAATCAGCCAGGGAACGCCCGACAAGCAGATGAGAGAGTATATCGGTGTCCTCCATGAACGGATCCGAAAAAAGATGGAACTGCAGGTTCTGCACAAGACCATTCACATCAACTCCTACCACATATCCATCACCTTTAGCTTCCTCTGCACTGACTTTCTTCTGTACTCTGATATCAACACCTGGATTATCGACAGGACCACCAGTGAAAAGCACACGTCCTCTTTCTATGTCAAAAGAGCGCCCGAATATCGAAAAACTACTGTCTATTAAGTCCAATCCACCAGTAGCGGTCAAAAAAGAACCCGGTACATCCTGCACTTTCAATCCACCCTCAAGCCTCCCTTTCAATCCATACCCATCAATTCGAACATCATCACCGAGCTGCACATCCAGGTTTGTATAAAAAGGCCAGATCGTCTCTCTTGTCTCCTCTTCACCATTTATCAGAATCACATCACTTGAAACAGTTACAGAGCTGGTCATTTCTTCAGGAACAATCCTCGCGTCCGGGATCATTACACCACCACTCAATTCTCCCTTTTCCTTACTGAACACAAACCTGATATCTGGGCTAATGCTGATTTCATACTCCGGCAAGCTGAGCAGCATGAAATCCTTCCCCTTAATTCCGAGATCCCCCAGAATCCCATTATCCGTATACTTCACCTTTCCTGCAGCAACAAGATTACCCACTCCCGATGATGCTTCACAATTCAGCCGCACGCCATTTTCTTCTGTTGACAGCGCAAGTTTTATATTCTCCAGAGTGATTCCCTGATGAGGGAAGGCTATACCACCTTCTATTATCTCCAGTTCGCCACTTGCTCCTGGCTGATTTAACGTTCCCGAAAGCAGGAAAGAGCCATTTATTCTCCCTGTCGGCTCAAGCAAATATCCTGTAAGAGGTGCCAGAAAATCTAAATCAACCCTTTGGAAATCGATCTCTCCAGTCAAAGAGAGCTGCCCGGGATTTACAGAAAATTTCCCTGGATTGTCTATTTCTGCAGACATGTGGAGAGTGGAACCATTAATCATTGAAGTGTGAATTGTGCCCCGGAATCTATTGTCAACAAGAGTTCCCTTAAAGCGAGTGTCATCCAGAAGTATATGGCGTAACTCTTCTCCCATCTCTCCAACCTCGAAATCTGCTTCAGGAAGATCTATCTGTACGGTCGCATTCAAAATCTCTCTGCTGTCTCCCTCGGCTTCCAGCTGACCAGTCACTCTGCCGCTCACAACTACAGGAAGGACGCGCCACATGTTTAACCAGCTGAGAACTCCCCCTGAAAGTGAGCTCTTTATCTGCCAGAGAATGTCCTCTTCTACAGGAATGAATTCACCATCCAGACAAAATTGCCCCTCACTATGTGTCAGACAGAGATCCGACAATTTAAAACCGTCAATTCCGGCAACCAGGGAAGCTGAATGTGCCTGCTCCCT
>JAOZLO010000047.1:6008-11640 GCA_029934775.1 Desulfocapsaceae bacterium | reverse complement strand
TTCCCTCCATATGGGCCATAAGGCCAAAACCGCAGTTATCTTTATTTAAGTGCGGGTCATAAAGCGTCATATAAACTTCTCCAAAATTCAGAAAATGTATTACTCCGTCTCAAAAGTTTTGACGGGTTTTATAGTAATTGAAGATTAGAAGCAGTGTTTAACTGTATTTATAATTTAAGTCGAACATCCATCACCGATCATCCCTGCATGGAACCGGATAGGTAATCCTGAACGGTATATCCGGGTATTTTTTATCTTTATCGAAACAGGTCACAACTCCTATCCCATCAAACCAGAATCTATGCGGATTGACCGGAGTGTTAATATGCCGGTTTGAGCTGTTTATGGTCCGTATCTCAAAGTGCAGGTGCGGGTAGCCTGCCAGGAGACCTGTGCTTCCAAGAGTGCCTACCGTATCACCGCGTATGACGGCTTCTCCCTTTTCCATAAGCCGTTTATCAAGATGAAGGAGCTTGCTCCGGATAAGCCTGCCTTTCTCGGCGTAGATATCTATGCCGGCATGCCCCCCTGCGCCGCGCTCAGGTTCAGAGTGGTCTGTAGGCAGCGGGTTAGGGGGTTAAAGCCCTGTGTGATAGCTGGTGCGTCACCTTTTTGCTAGTTAATCGACATTATTCCATCCACCGTTTGAAAACCGGCCATCTCCGGAAAAAAAACCAACTTTTGTACACTCTTCAATAACTTTTTTTTCTCTTTTGTTATCGCCACTTGCGATTGCAGCGGCCAGTTTTTCCATCACCTCATAGGCTGACTCTCGGGTAACTGTCGTATGTCGTTTTACTCGACGGAAAAGGATTCTATCTGACAAGACCTGCGGGGGAAGATCGTATGTTCTGGCAAGCTGAATGATTTTCTTTACATAGTTACCTATTCGTTCAACTTTTTCTTCTGTTGAAAACGGACATTCACCGTAAATTCCGGTCATAATGGAGTGGGCCACACCTGCAGTGCCTCCGGCGCCTATCCCTTCATAGGGTACCACAAATATGCCGGCTTCGTGGTAGGCCCAGGGACCACTTACCTGGTCAGGAAACACATTATTGGCCGGCCCGCCAACCATTTTGATACCGGCTTTTAACAGTCTTTCCAGATTGTTTTCGTCCAGAATATCTCTTAATGCACAGGGACAAAAGATATCAGCCGAACAATCATAAATAGAATCGGGATCTGTTAAAAATTCTACTTGTTGTGATGCAATTGCTTCTGGAAATTCCGTGACAAATTGCTTGATTGTAGAATGATTGACTTCAGAAATTTTCAAGCGAGTTCCTTCACTCAACATCAACCGGGCAAGTCCGAATCCAACCTCTCCAAGACCTTGCATTGAAACTGTGATATCTCCGATTGACGGAGAGCCGGGCAGCGATTCCGACATTCCTTTTAATCCTTCAAATACTCCATGATAGGTGATCAGAGCAGCTCCTGTTCCTCCTTGATACACGCCAAGAGGAACCGTAAATGTAGGTGCAACAGGCAAAATATATTTTTCCATATCAACAACACTTAGGCCTAAATCTGCGGCAGATATATTTATACCCAACCGCTCCATTGCCGCTCCGATTGATCGCAGGATTTCCGGTTTTCTATTATAATCTCCAAAAATCGATACCTTGCTGCCCGCACAGGGGGTGCCCGTCACCTGAATCTTCATCGCAACAGCTAAACTCATATCCAGAGCATCTGAAATTGCAGCTCCTTTATCCGGATAATTGATCCAGCGTAATCCTCCAGGTGCAAAATACCTCGGTTTGGAGTCGGCACCTTCCAGCATTGCCATTCGATGAATTGAATGATAAGCGGTACAGCCTAATTCAGGATTCTCAAATTCAATGAGTATCTGATGATCTCGCCAGTGTTTCCTGCATCTTTCAGGAATGCCGGATGGATGACGAATCCACCTGGCAATGGTTCCATCCTCCATCTGATATAACTCCCGAATGGGTTCTTCAATTCCCAGATCCGGAAGATCCTCATCGAGAATACTGGCTGGAGGTCGTTTTTGCAGTTCCTTCATTGCAACGGCCTGATCGATGGTTTGATCCAATATATATATGCGATCATTTACTCGAAACCAGCCTTCATCTTCTGCTTCGCTGCCAAAAGCTTCTCGGGTGAACTCTATATCTAAGGTATTATTTCGGTTTAAAAAGATGATTTTCCCAAATTCGGTGTTGATTGTTTTTCTGGCGAAACTGTCTTCTGTCATGAGTATTCCTACCTATCCTTTTTTCGATGTCAATGATGTCTCCTGCAAAATCCTACCCGGACAGTACTGGTTCAATGTATAAAAAGAAAGATGAAATGATCAAAATATCTTCAAAAGGTGTCTGAAGATTGACTCAAATACCAGGGCACTTGTCCCACTTATCATATAAATTCCTCTTACTTATTTTTTTCATAATTCTCTGTTAAAAACATTTCAACTGTGATTGAGTGAAAAGAGAAGCATTTGTATGTTATGGTATTACCAACCTGAGGTTTGTCGATGGGTAGCTTTCCCTGTTCGAAAAATAACCTGTCCCGTGGGTACCCTCCTCGTATGATTTTAACAATAACAAGGCAATTATGGATTTCTCGATAGAAACAGCTGCTCTTGCAGCAGCTTGCGGTATGGGATTGACAGCGATTGCTTTTTTCTATTTGTCAAAAAAAATTCTTGAGACAGTTGCGCTTAAATGGTGGGCTATCAGTTTTTGTGCGATTACCATAGATTATCTCATGGTGTTTTTCTTACCATTTGACGAGATTGGGGTACTTATTCCATTGTGGGAGGCCGTTCATGCTACTTTTGTTTCAGGATTGCTTGTTGGTATTTTATATTTTTTAAGTAGAAAAATCCCTTTCATATTTATAGGAATTTTGTGGACCATAATTGTTGGTTGGGGTGTTTTTTCCGTAATTGTAAAACCCGGTTTTTTTTCCCAGACGATTCCTGCAACTCTGATTGCATCTGGAATGACGTTCTATTCAGGTTGGATCCTTTTTTTCCATAAACCGATTTATCAGGAGCCAGGATATCGATTTGCAGGATTGGCTTTGCTTTTGTGGGGATTAAATCGATTAAATTTTTCCCTCATAGAGTTCTTCCCCTGGTTTACCCCATTTGGTTATGTGATTGCACTATTGGCTGCGCTGGCCATAGGCATTGGCCTAATAATATCGGTGCTTGAGCGTCAACGTTATCGTGCTGTTTTGTCGGAAGCTGAAGTCAAGAGAACAACACAAAATGCCAGAAGAGAATTAGAACAGCAAGTCAATGAACGAACAGTTGAACTTCAACAGGAAATTGTCGAGCGAAAAGAGGTCGAGAAAGCACTGGGGGAGAGCGAGAGAAAATATCGGATCTTAGTAGAGAACGCAAATGATGGCATATTTGTTGCCCAGGATGGAATCATAAAATTCCCGAATAAAAAAACTGAAGAGTTGACCGGTTACTCTATAGAAGAACTGGGCAAAATGCCTTTTGATAGTTTTATCCATCCAGAGGATAAAAAAATCGTGAGAGAAAGACATGAACGGCGATTAAGAGGTGATAAACCTGTCAGCACGTATTCATTTAGAATTCTCAATAAAACAGGTTTAGAAAGGACCGTTCAACTTAACACAGTATTAATTCAATGGGATGAGAGACCAGCCACTCTTAACTTTCTAAGAGATATTACTCAACAAATAAAAATTGAGTTCCAACTCCAGCAAGCCCAAAAAATGGAAGCAATTGGTACTCTTGCTGGTGGTATCGCCCATGACTTTAATAATATTCTGGCGGCAATTATCGGCTATACTGAAATGGCAAGAGATGACAGTCTCTCGGAGGCAACAGTCGTCAAGGATTTGGACAAAGTACTCGAAGCCAGCAATAGAGCAAAGGGCCTCGTGCAACAGATACTTGCTTTTAGTCGCCAGGATGAAACTGAAAGTATTTTTCTGAAACCTGCAAATATTGTGAATGAAGCTATAAAAATGCTGCGTCCCTCAATACCGGCAACAATTGAGATTAATAAGAATATCGCTCCTAAAACTGGACTTATCTTTGCCGACCCAACTCAAATCCATCAAATACTTATGAACTTGTGCACCAATGCATTTCATGCCATGGAAGAGACTGGCGGTAAATTAGATATTTCATTAAAGGATGTGATTCTCAGCGGTGAAGATCTTATACATGAGCCAAATGTCAAAGATGGTGCTTTTATTCAGTTATCAATTTGTGATTCAGGCTCAGGAATAGCTCCAGCCATTAAAGATAAGATTTTTGACCCTTATTTTACAACTAAAGAGCCGGGTAAAGGTACGGGAATGGGACTTTCAATGGTTCATGGAATAGTAAAAAGCTATGGAGGTTTTATATCCGTTTACAGTGAGCTGGCTGAGGGTACTGCTTTCCATGTGTTTCTGCCTGTCGTCGAGGAGGAGGTATTGTTCAAACTCGAAACTACTGAACATATTCCTGTTGGAAAAGAGCGAATCTTATTTGTTGATGATGAGGAGATACTAGCTGAGATGGGAAAACATATGCTCGAGAGGCTTGGTTATCACGTTACTGTCAGAAAAAGCAGCCTTGAGGCATTAAAAACTTTTCAGAATCAACCAGACCAGTTTGATGTGGTTATCACCGATCAGACAATGCCTGGTATGACAGGCGTTGATCTCGCTAGAAGAATGCTGCAGATTCGTCCTGATATTCCTGTTATCCTCTGTACAGGTTATTCTACTCTTATCTCTGAGGAAAAAGCTAAATCCATGGGCATCAGAGAGTTTGCATTGAAACCACTTTCGAAGAAAGATATTGCGCTGTTGATTCGAAATGTGGTTGATGATGATCGAGGGTGAAAGCTAAGGGTCTACCCTCAAATGCTCCATTTCCTCACCACAGAGTTCACAGAGAAAAAGTGCCTATTCTCGGAACGCCTTCTAGGTTCTTTCATTATTTTGTTTAAAACTATTGCCAGATATCTAAGAATACCTTTTGGGCAAATTTTATCATATAGTAATTGTTATAGATTAATGGGAAGTGTTATAATAAACCAGTTCAAAGCCAAGGAAGATGACTCGATATGATGACGGCCTACGGCACAAGGATAAAGAGTGATATAACTTTTCCGCTGGATCTTTCTCATGATAGTGAAACCAAGTACGAAGTGGAACTATCTTTACATGTTCTCTTTTCTGAAACCTCAGCGATTGGAGTATCTTTCGAAGATGCTTAATAGTGTGAGAGTCTTTCATGTGCAGGTGCCGTGGGATAGAGAACGGCTTGATGAAGTGCATGATGTCATTTGCCGGCATAGTAAGATCGAATTTTCCTGACATGTTGAAATGAGAGGAATAGTGAATGAAGAGAAAGATTATGAAAATGAAAAAAGAAACCATAAGAAAAAAATGGCGCACTCCTGTAATAACTAAATTGAATGTTTCTAAGACTTCATCAGGTGATCATAATAAAGTAGAAGGCCATAATGGTAGCAACGATATGACTGGCCGTGCGAGTTAATCATTTCCCACGACTAATGGGTACTCTGCAAAGATTAATATTTTCGTTCAAAACATAGACAGAAAAAGATGAGTGTGATTTTTGGTATTTTTAACCGAAACAACACTGCAGTAGAAAATAGGA
>JAOZLO010000047.1:0-5908 GCA_029934775.1 Desulfocapsaceae bacterium | reverse complement strand
ATTAATAGATGATGCTCTTTCATACTGGGACTCTGACGAGAGTGGCAGTTGGGAGGCTGGTCCCATTGCTTTTGGGCACCGGATGCTCTGGACGACCCCAGATTCAAAGTTGGATCATCTTCCCCGCGTAATACATTCAGAAAATCAAACCTTTGCGATTACTATCGATGCCCGATTGGATAATCGTGAAGTATTAGTAGAAAAACTGGAGTTGGAGGATTTTCGCTTGAAGAGGTAACTGACAGTGAACTTGTTCTGGCAGCATACCGGCAGTGGGGCGAAATGTGTCCAAAACATCTTCTTGGTGATTTTGTTTTTGTTACTTGGGATGAAAACAAACAGCAGCTTTTTTGTGCTCGTGATCATATAGGTATCAAACCCTTCTATTATCATTTAAGTGATGATTTGTTTGTCTTTTCCAATGATATACGCGGATTGGTTTCATATCCGGGAGACAGTAAGAGATATAACAATAAGACGATAGCCATGTTTTTAGCGGGAGATTCTGGTTGTCATGACGAAAGAGATACTTTTTTTGAAGCAATTCAAAAACTTCCTGCGGCATCAAGTTTGACGATAACAAAAGATATTGTAGCTGAGTCCATCTATTGGGATTTTAAGGATATCACTGAAGTCCATTATGATACGTTTGAAGAATATACAGAAAAATTAAAAGAGCTACTTTGCAATGCTGTTCAAGCGCGTTTGAGAACAGTATATCCTGTAGCATCTCATCTAAGCGGGGGAATCGATACTTCTGCTATTGCTGTCTTGGCGGCAAGAGAGTTGGAAGCAAGAGGTCAGCCTCTTTATGCTTTCAATTGGGTGGAGACACCGGAGGGGCAATACGATCCCGATATGGCAGAATGGGGGTTTGCTGCCCAATTGGCGAGTCAAGAGAATATTGAACAGAAAAATATTAGACTTACAGCAGATTTTATTTCGAAAATGTACGACAAAATCGATATTAGTAAAGATGATATATCATATTTCTGGGGAGAATATCTAGTAAGAGACGAGGCGAAAATAGCAGCAATTCCCAGCATACTTATTCTATTCCTCAGCATCATGATATTTTTCTCTTTAATGTCGAAATGTTAGACCTGGATGTAATCACTTTTCCACTCACAACCTATTCGAGATTAAACTTTTTTTCCATCATTAGTACTTCACTCTATAAAACAGTATCATTTCCCCTCGGCCGAGGGGGCATCATCAGGGTTTTCAAGATCATTTATAAGTTCTTCGAGACTGGAGTGGATAGCCTCCGCATCTTCATCCACTGCCGCTTCAATTTCTTCCAGATTAACATCCGGGTTTAGTGAAGCACTTAATGGGCCGGTCGCCAGGACAACAAAATCACCCCTGTCTTCCGCATCCATATCAGCTCGCTGGGTTGAGCGCCACAGGGAAAACAGGGCGATTGAGCTCAGCATTATCCCCATACTGCCATAAAAAGCCTGAGGGCCAAAATAATCCATGACAAAGGCGGTAAGTGGGGAACCTACTGCGGCCCCGGTGGAACTCAAAAGTACCAGAGTCCCGCTGGCAGCTACCATCTGGGTGGGAGTCAGATAATCATTGGTATGCACTCCGCACAGGGAGTATAGGGGCATGGTTAAGCCACCGACCATTGCAACAACTGTGTAGAACATTATGCCTACGCCCGAAACAGTCATGGCAAAAAAGGACATGGCTGCGCCGCCTATACTGCAGAAGATAATCACCTTGCGTCGCCCAATTCGATCCGATATCCAGCCCAGCGGGTACTGGAACAGAAAACCGCCCAAAATCAGCGTTCCCATAAAGAGCGATATCTCTTTTACAGACATACCCACATCGGTGGCGTAAACAGCACCCATCCCGAAAATCGATCCCATTGCCATCCCACTCATCAGCATACCAAATACTCCAAGAGGCGACACGCGGTAGAGCTGAATTATGGAAGTGTTTTCCATAATATTATATTGTGGTGCACGTGTTGCTGATAAAAGGATCGGGATCACAGCCAGACTGACGATTAAAGATACCAGTATGAATAAGCCAAAGCCGGAGGGCGGAGAAAGATTAAGCAAGAACTGTCCACCTGCCGTCCCGCCAAGAGTAATCAGCATATAAAAACTTAACAGTTGCCCACGGGTCTCATTCTCAGCAGCTTCATTGAGCCAGCTTTCTGCAACAATATAGAGACCGGCATAGGAAAATCCTGTAATAAAGCGCATGACAAACCATACCAGAGGGTCAACAAAAACGGCCTGTACAAGGATCGAGGTGGATGCAAGTGATGCCAGAGCGCCGAATGTGCGAATATGGCCAACCCTTCCGATGATCTTGGGCACGAAATTACAACCGATTATAAGGCCTATAAAATAGCCTGACATAATCAAACCGGTGGTGGACGTGTTAAAATCCTCCAGGGAGGCACGTACCCCTATAAGGGTCGACTGCAACCCGTATCCAAGCATGAGCAGACCCATGCCCAACAGCAGTGCCCAGCAGTTAGAAATGATACTCAGCATTTTACCCTTACCTTGTTATGATGGCGTCATAAAAAGTCCGATCTACTGCGTTGTAGGTTTTTGACAGACACTCGGCATACCACATGTATTGCCGAGTACCTGTCAAAAACACTACGCCTTGTATATCGAACATTTTACTTAGCCATCCGAAGATCTGATGATGACTTTTACGAGTTTGTCTTTTATGAAATTATATCTTTTTACTCATATCTGGAGTGCTAATCCTCTATTGTGGATAGATATTCCGGTAAAGAAAACGTAATCCAAAGTTGAGGAGGAGGCATCCCACCAAATTCAGTTCATTATAAGAAAATATATAAAAAAGCAATGGTTAAAGTGGGTTTTTGCCTACAACTCAAAAAGAAAATTACCTCACCACAGAGGACACAGAGAGCGCAGGAAAAAGAGAGAAGCGTAGAAAATAAGGAGTAAGACACTATCAAAAATGATATACTTTAGTACCTTACTACTGTAACCCTGTCAAAAAAAGCAAGAAACTGAGGAGAGTATTTTGAAATCATGTGGTTACATATACCACCATGGTACTTATACCCCCCTTGTGGGGTGTTAGCCTTATCTGCATGATCTCTTGGATCTGTGAGAGAATGCACACTTTGAAATTCAAATATGGGAAAGAGGTTATGTTTATAGAACTGCTGAAAAAAAGGCGTAGTATCAGGCAATTTCAAGATAAACCTGTTGAACAGGAAAAGATTGATACTCTCGTCGAGGCAATGCTGCGATCACCCTCATCGAGGAGTCGCAATCCCTGGGAATTTGTTATGGTGACAGACCCACTTACAATAGCGGAGTTGTCGGAGACAAAACCCCATGGCGCCACATTTATGAAAAATGCACCTCTGGCAATTGTGGTGTGTGCGGATCCTGCCAAAAGTGATGTATGGATTGAAGATTGTTCAATAGCTGCACTTATTCTTCATCTTGAAGCCACTGACTTAGGTCTTGGAAGTTGCTGGGTTCAGGTTCGTCTGCGTGAACACAGTGAAGGAAGGGCATCGGAGGAATATGTAAAAAAACTGCTGGGTCTTGGAGATACAATGGTAGTTGAGGCGATTGTTGCCATCGGGTATGGCAAAGAGGAGAAGGAGCCTCATCCACGTTCCTCTTTGCTTTACGAAAAGATTATATCTGAGGTTTGTTAAGTACCATGGTGGTAGATCGAGCCACATAGTTTAAAAATATATCCCTCAGTTTCTTGTTTTTTATACTCCTCAAGGGGGTACTGAACTGAGTTACAGCTTTTATAGAGTAAGGCACTAAAAAAGAGTATAGATAAAAGGTGCTGAGGTTTCACCAACAACAATGAGTAATCCGATTCCCAGAAAAACCATAACCACCGGGATGATCCACCAGATCTTATTACTCCAGGCAAATTGAAACAATTCTTTCAACAGTGAAAAAAGGTGCTTTAAAAAGTTCATGATACTCTCTTTTTATTCCCTTGCCGGCTAAGAGGCAGGAAGGAAAACAGTTACAGGTTTGTTCATATTCCACTCCTGTCAGTCCAGCTGATAGCTGTCACGCCAGTTCTTGTCGTCTTCAAATTCCGGCTGGTCATCTTTCTCAAGAAGATATGAACCGAGAACAAGATAGTCCATCTCGGTTCTCATGAAACAGCGGTAAGCATCTTCTGGAGTACAGACAATTGGCTCTCCCCGGACGTTAAAAGAGGTGTTAATAATCACCCCGCACCCGGTCAAATCATCAAATGCTTTGATGATGTCATAGTATGGCTTGTTACTCTCAGGGCTAACGGTCTGGATCCTGGCGGAGTAATCTACGTGGGTTATGGCCGGGATATCTGAGCGGATCTGATTAATCTGCTCGATAAAGGCAACTTGTTTGTTTTCAGTCAGGTCAAGGCAACGCTCTTTTTTTACATCGGCGACAATAAGCATATAAGGTGATGGACGATCGATATCAAAAAAATCTCCAGCCTTTTCTACCAGGCAGGATGGGGCAAAAGGTCTGAAGGATTCCCGGTATTTGATCTTCAGGTTCATGGTGGACTGCATGGCAGTTGACCTGGGATCCCCAATGATAGACCTTCCCCCAAGGGCCCGGGGACCAAACTCCATCCTGCCCTGAAAGAGACCAATAACTTTTTCTGCAGCAATGAGTTCAGCAATTCTGCTCGCCCATTTTGCTTGATCCAGTTTTTTTGCCGCAAAACCTTTTTCATCAAGGAAGGCACCTATTTCCTCATCGGAAAAGGCAGGGCCAAGGTATGCTCCCTGCATGGAATCGTGTACTCCGTCAGCCTCACGCGGTTTGTCGTATATTTGATGCCATGTAAGCAGGGCTGCTCCCAGGGCTCCTCCGGCATCCCCTGAGGCAGGCTGGATATATATGTCGTCAAAGATATTTTCCCGCAGTAGGCGGCCGTTGGCAACACAGTTCAGGGCCACACCTCCAGACAGGCAGAGGCGATTCATCCCCGTAATCTTCCGTGCATAACGAGCCATACGTAGAACAATCTCTTCGGTGACCGTCTGGATTGAGGCGGCAATATCCATCTCTCGTGGAGTAATATCTGTTTCCGGCTGCCGGGGAGGACCTCCTAAAAGACTATCCAGTTTAGGGCTGGTCATCCGCAACCCTTCCATATAACTAAAATAGTCCATATTCAGCCGGAAAGAACCATCTTCTTTGAGGTCGATTAATTTGTCAAGAATTAACTGCGCATATTTAGGTTCTCCATAAGGGGCAAGTCCCATCAGTTTATATTCGCCTGAATTTACTCGAAAGCCTGTAAAATAGGTTATTGCCGAATAGAGCAGACCCAGTGAATGGGGAAAATGCATTTCCCGGAGGATTTTTACCCTGTTCCCTTGACCGATGCCAATGGTGCTCGTTGCCCACTCGCCTACACCATCCATGGTAAGAAAAGCCGCTTCTTCAAAAGGTGAGGGATAGAATGAGGAGGCGCCATGGGACTCGTGGTGCTCAGGAAAGTAGAGGTTATCCATTCCTATTCCGCACTTTTTCAGCTGGTTTTCTATCTGCAGTGGTATCCACAGTTTCTGTTTGATCCAGAGTGGGGTGGCTATCATGAAAGACGAGAGTCCTTTCGGTGCAACACTGAAATAGGTCTCCATGAGCCTGGCAAACTTGGTTATGGGTTTGTCGTAAAATGCTACTGCATCTATATTGCCCTCTGTTAAACCCGCCTCGGCCAGACAATAGCGTACGGCATGTAAAGGAAATGCGTGGTCATGTTTGATCCTGGTAAAACGCTCTTCCTGAGCTGCACCAATAATTTTGCCGTCTTGAACAAGAGCTGCAGCAGAATCGTGATAATAAGCACTTATCCCAAGAATATTCATCAGAACTGTTTCCTGTACTGTTCTATTGCAACTCCTTTTTTA
>JAOZLO010000399.1 GCA_029934775.1 Desulfocapsaceae bacterium | reverse complement strand
CTGCTGTGTACATAATGCCCTTTGGGCAGGTTTAAGGGCGTAAAGGCTTAAAGGCTTAGGGCTAACAACCTTGCGTCTATCTTTTGCCGGTGAATAATTTTGTTTTTCCGATACATGCACATATATTCCCTGAAAACAGAAGTAATATACCAAGGCGGACTTTGCCCACAACCGAAAGTTATCAGTTTTCAGTGTGCAGTTATCAGTTACTGAAAATTTTCAATATAAATATTGTACTTCTTTTTCGCCTCCACAATTTCCGAAAGTGCTGCGATTGATTTACTGCCACCTCTGGCAGCAATAATTGCCGTCAGAGCTTCAATGGCGGCCACGACAGAGACCATGGAGGGGAAGAACTGAGGGCTTTTTGTAGATGTAATAAGCAGAACTTCAGCTTTAGAAGACAATGGTGCTGCTCGACTGTCAGTTAAATAGATGAATTTTGCCTCTTTTGAAATACTATATTCGATCGCTTCAATCGTCTGCCTGGCATAGGGATGCACTGAAATTCCGAAAACAATATCAGATTTTGAGATTGGATAGAATCCCTCAACCAGAGGGCTACCGCTCGCTCGGGGAGCCCTCAGATGCGGCACAATCATTCGACCAACGTACTGCATATAGGAAGCAATCCAGTGTAAGGCACCGGATGCTGCAATATAAGTCGATGAAGAATTGAGTATAAGGTCAGCTGCGGTAGACAGTGATTCGAGGTCTATATGTCGATAAAACGTATTGACATTAGTCTGAACTGCTTCCGAAAGTTCCCCTATAACTGCAGATTCTCCTGACAAAATTGCTGCTTCCTGTAACAGACTGGCTTTTTGATCAAAATCCGGATGAGTAACTGCGTCTTGAAACACCCTGCGGAATTCTACATACCTTTCAAAACCCAGTCGATTTGCCATTCGAATCATGGTTGGTGGAGTAACACCGGCTTCCCTGGCAAGTGCCCGCATTGACATTGTTGCCACACAGTTTGGTTTATCCAGAATCAATCTGGCAACAACACGGAGCTTAGGACTCAATTCCGGGATCAGTTTAAAAAGAGTGTCCAATACCTGTTGCATTTCAATCCTTATTTTAGTGGGTTTACGAAAACCATATTTAACGTTTGTTACATTAAAAATAATATAATTGTGTTTGTTATTTTTATCTTGACAATATAACACACAGCTGAATATATGTAAAAGTCATTGTAATTCTTTGCTTGACTAGGGCAGTATACTTTATTTTTTATCAGGAGATTATTTTATGAAAAACAATCAATTACCTTCACATGCCTCTGTCGTTGTAATCGGTGGCGGGGTTATGGGATGCTCAATCCTCTATCACCTGGCCAAAGAGAACGTCTCCGATGCTATTCTACTTGAGCGAAATCAACTGACTTCTGGCAGCACATGGCATTCAGCAGCCCAGGTCCGCGCCCTTCGCTCCACACAGAATCTGACAGACATGATCCGTTATTCGGTAGACCTCTATGCCCAGTTAGAAAAAGAAACAGGGCAGTCGACAGGTTGGATTAACAAAGGGTCATTATCAATTGCAACCAACAAAGACCGCATGATTCACATTAAACGTCAAGAGGCACTGGCCCACCTTTTTGGAGTCCGGGCCCAATCAATTTCTGCCGGAGAAGCCAAAGAACGCTGGCCGCTGATGAATGCAGATGATGTGATCGGAGCTGTCTGGTCTCCTGATGATGGTCGTGTCGGGCCATCAGATCTCTGCGCTGCCATGGTAAAAGGTGCCAAAGCGCGGGGAGCAAAAATATTTGAAGAGACGGGCGTCACCGGAATTCTGACTGAAAACAACAAGGTGGTTGGCGTTGAAACTACCAGAGGAACGATCCGCTGTGATGCTGTCGCGCTTTGCACAGGGTTATGGAGCCGCAAAGCGGGTGCTATGGGGGGAGTTTCAGTGCCTGTCTGGTCCTGTGAACATTTTTACCTTATGACACACGCAATAGACGAAATCAAAGGAAATTTGCCTACCCTCTCTGATCACGATTCACATCTTTATATGCGAGATGAATCAGGTGGATTGCTGGTAGGATGCTTTGAGCCGATGGCAAAGGCAATTGACCCTGATCGGATAGGCGAGGATTTTGCGTTTCAACTGCTCCCGGAAGACTGGGATCATTTTGAACCAATGTTACTCAATGCACTCCACCGTGTCCCGGCGCTGGAAACTGCCGAAGTCGAGATGCTGCTCAATGGCCCGGAAGCTTTTACCCCTGACGGCTCTTTCATGCTTGGAGAAAGCTCTGAAACCAGAGGTTTTTATCTGGGTTGCGGTATGAACTCCATCGGTATAGCCATAGGGGGAGGAGCTGGAATGGCCCTGGCCCATACAATTATTCACGGTCACCCGCCAACGGATCTTTCCGATCTCGATCCCAGACGTTTTCCCGATTGCTTCAACTCGGTGAAAGCATTATGCGAGCGATCTCCTGAAATTCTTGGAACACACTATGAAATCACTTTCCCTGGTCGACAACACAAAAGTGCCAGAAACCTGCGTCAGACCCCTCTTCATGATCAATGGACAAGCCATAAAGCGAGATTTGGCCAGTTTTATGGATGGGAACGTCCCCTGTTTTTTAACAGTACAGCTGAGCCCAAATTAACTTTCAGCAGGCCGGAATGGTTTGATCAAGTGGGTCAAGAGGTTGAACAGGCACATAAACGGGCTGCAATCTTTGACCTGTCAACCTTTGGTAAGATTGAAGTAACAGGAGCCGACGCAGAAACATTCCTCAACCGGATCTGTGCAAATAATATGGCCCGCCCTGCAGGCCGGGCTATTTACACCGCAATGCTGAATGAACGTGGAACCTTTGAAAATGATTTTACCGCCATTCGCCTGACAGATGAACACTATAGACTCTTGACAGGAACTGGAATGATCAAAAGAGATATGGCTTGGTTAACACGACATAAAAAAGATAGCGAACGTGTCTCCTTTCACGATTCTACAGAAGATTTTGCAATAATTGCCCTGATGGGACCAGAGTCCGCACGTATTGCAGGAGAGATCAATGCACCCAAGTTGAACGATCTAGGTTATTTTCAAAGTGCTGTAACAAACATCGGTGGAAATGAGATACAGGCGACACGTCTTTCGTACGTAGGAGAGGCTGGCTGGGAACTCACCTGTCGAAGAGAAGATGTAAAATCTCTCTATACTGCTATTGAAGATGCAGGCGCTAAGCCGGCAGGCATTTATGCTCAATCATCAATGCGAATTGAAAAAAAGTTTTTAGCCATAGGACACGATCTTGACGCTGATTTGAGTCCGTTTGAGGCCGGCCTCGAATTTGCAGTTGACTGGCAGACGGATTTTATAGGCCGGGATGCTCTTTTAGCGCGAAAGGAAAAGGGTATAGAATCCTCCCTGGTACTCATAGTGCTCAATGACGGTAATGCTGTGCCTCTTGGCAACGAGCCCGTTTCAATCAGTGGTAAGTTTATCGGCAAAACAACTTCTGCAGCCTTTGGCTACCGTACCGGAAAACCTGTTGCCATTGCCCTTCTCAAGCAAAATGGTGCTATTAAACTGGCGGAACTTAAAGGACTGGAGGTGGAAATCAACATTGCGGGTGAAATGTTCAAGGGAACTGTAAGCACTACACCTGTCTTTGATCCCAAAGA
>JAOZLO010000398.1:3033-3657 GCA_029934775.1 Desulfocapsaceae bacterium | reverse complement strand
AATCGCCCATCCGGGTTGTAGAAATGGCTAAAAAGAGAGCTTTTTTCTTTTTTCTTCTTTTCCTTGGGATCTGTTCTTTATTGGCTTTTTTCCCCTTTTCAGAAAGCGTTGTCTCGAACTATCAAAAAAAAAGTGTTGATGGCGCGATACTTAGATATGGTGAGACAGGGAAAATTTTAAAAGATTTGAATCTTATCCTGCCAATTGAAAATCAAAGTAAAACGGTAAGTCCAGGGTCTAATGTAGCCGACGTAATTGCGCGGGCGACAAAGGATCGCAGTAAATGGATTCATCTCGGTAAGTACAAAAAATATCAAACTAAAGGTGTTTTCTGCTATTTAGAAATTGAATCCAAGGAATCGAAGGTCTCGTTTTCTGTTCTCGCTAAAAAGGAGGGAGAATGGCGTAAAAAATTTTCCTATGTAATAAAAGGTAATCGAAAAATACTCCCCTTTTTTCTTGATCTGTCTGGACCCGATATTCCACTGCAAATTCTCATGGTGAACAGGGTCGATACTTTTAAAATCAAAAGTATTGCTTTTCTGCAAAATGGATATCACCCCCTCATTTATTCTGATCCGGTATCTTTTTCCCGTCTTCTCTCCGGTTTGAAGAAGGATTTGT
>JAOZLO010000398.1:0-3023 GCA_029934775.1 Desulfocapsaceae bacterium | reverse complement strand
TTGAACCTGCCGTAATTGCCTTTCATCCTAATGAATAAGTCAAAAGTATTAAAAACGAGTTGAATTTCAAAGAGCGCTGGATGGTTGGTTTGAGTAAATTTCAAAAAAAACGAGGGGCTTCCCATGTTCAGATGATCCCTAGAAATCAGCATCCTCTTATTATTGAGGCGAAACCAGGGAGCGAAAACCTTGCGGAAATGAGCAGGGGCAGGCTGCCGGTCATCTCAATTAATGTTCAGCAGGATGATCTTTACTCTGATGACTATGGGATTTTGAAAAATTTTGATGAGCATGGCAGAGACTGGGAAAGAGTCTCCTATGTGCAGTATTTCCGCGAAGGGGAACAGATTATATCGGGTTTTTCCGGTCTGAGGCTGCAGGGAGGTGACCCTGGTAGAAAGAAAGGTCTCATTAATTTTCGTCTGTTTTTTCGAAAAGAGTACGGTAAATCGAGAGTGAAAGGGTCGAAGATATTTGACCGGCCTATGGGTGATATTAAGCGCCTGGCCATAAAACAGTCAGAATGGGAGAGGTGGCCGTTGAATTCACCCCTGGCGTATGATATCTCTCATGAAATTGGTGCCTGGACTCCGCCTACTGAACCCGTTATTTTTTATCTTAACGGTGAAAATCTCGGCCTCTACTATGTCGTTCCGCATCTAGGGGAGAGGCAGATAGAGGAGATGCTGCCGGAGGGTGAATATCGCTATTATCGCTGGCGGGGGGCACAACACAGGGGTGATCGGCTGTTTTTTTTGGGTGAATTCTGGATGAAGCTTAAAAATGTTGATAGGATAACAAAAAAGTACGCAGAACAGTTCTTTGATCTCGATAATTTGACCAGTCAGATCTTTTCATACCTCTACAATGGGACCGGAGATTTTTGTCAGGGAATCACGGTTAAGGATACAGCTGAAGAGGCTAAGATGTTCTGGTTATCCTGGGATATGGACCATAGCTTTGTTGATGTTAAAGTCGATCTCAATATTAGAAACGAGGAAAATACTCAGAGAGAGAGATGGGAACAACCGCCATTTATCGCCACATTTTTTACACCCGAAACCAAAGGAGATAAGCATTACTGCCCCAGAGTACATCTCTTCAGACGACTTGTAAACGACGACCCGATATTCAGAGAAAAGGCAAAAGAGAGGTTTATGGAGATCATGAATCACAGGATATCCGATGAAACTGTAAGCGAACTGTTATATGAGGCCTGGAGTGACCTGACAAAAGCAAACTATAATTATCGGGATGAATATATCAGTGCAGTTAGTGGTTTTTTAAGTCATAGAAAGCAGTTTATCATTAAACAGATGGAACAAGATTTGGAGACCGGTCCTGTCAGATCCTGCAATGTGGATGCTGATAACTTTCCCATATCGGTTGACGGGTATACAAAAATGAAGAGGTATGAGGGGTATTATTTTCCAGGATCCATTTTAAGCTTGGAGGCTGAGGCGAATTCAACGTTTAAGCACTGGTTGATTAACGGAGATATTGTCAGCGGGCATCAAGTGGATGTACCTGTCTCTCTGGATGAGGAATGTGAGATAAGAGCAGTTTTTAACGGTGTGACCGAATAGTTACTTCTGCACCAGTATTGCCAGTGGATAAAAAAGCAGGAAAAAGGAACTGTAGCTTATCACCATCAGGCCATGGGACCAGTCCGAAACGTCATTTCGTATCAGGAAAAAATAGAAGATGGATGTTGCAAAAAGGGGTAGACATGGCCATAGGGGAACAGGCAGGGAGGGAAAGGAGTGCAACGTGACAGGAAATACCAGAAGGGCGATTGAGAGCATGGTAAGATACACGAAGTGAATAGTGCTTTTTTTCTGTGAAGATGGGCCTTTTTGATGATCTCTCCTGAAAAGATTGAACCCGTGCCATACCAGTCCGCCTCCCACGCCCGCAACCCCATTGACCATCATATCACGTAAGCCGTACGTCCTCTGTGGATGGAGTCCCTGTAAAAATTCATCATGAATACCCAGAGTCACGGTAAAAAATGATGCGAATAGAAGAAGTGATCCCGCCTGCATTTTATGAGACATCACATATCTGACGAAAAAAGAGAGCAGTAAATATTCAGAAACATGAATACGTTTAATGCTGATTTTTGGGTCGGGGATAAGAAGAGCAGAAAGGCAGACGGTAAGTCCGAGGATAACGGACATCCAATGTATTTGAGATGAAATTTGACGGCCGTAACGGCCAAAATAGAGAAGGATTCCTCCGGCTGCAATTATTGGTATACCAATGGTTGCTTTTTGTATAAATGTGTCGCCGAATAAACGAAAAACAATTTCCAGAATAGGAAAGAGGTTCACATAGAGGACGACAAGCAGAGCACACCCAAGATACAGAGTTGTAAGACGCATGGTTATTGACGAAGTGTTAAACAGCCTTTCCCCTCACTGCTTGACCGGCAATGTTTCATTTTCTGCCATTCCTTTTACTCCTCCATTGAATACCATATGTACGACTGATAGTCTGCGATTTTCTGTGCTATTGCCCTCTCCTGTTGTGGCGCGGTTCTGTTGGTTCTCTGGTCTGAATTATGATAAAATGGCTTGCTGAACATTGGCTGATACATTAGGATTGCCCGTTACAGTTGATAAAAATTACATTGATTTTTCCCTGTATACCTCATGAAAGAAACCTTTCTTATTCGACTTTTTTTTGCTGTTTACCAATTGCTCTGGTTTTGTGTGACTCCTTTTCTTGTCCGTTCAAGGCGGATCAAAGATGGTGCCGCCGAGCGTACTATGCAAGATGTCAATTTTGGTAAAGTCGATCTCTGGATACATGCGGCTTCCGTGGGCGAGGCTTATCTTGCCAGGCAGCTTGTAAAGTGCCTTAGTTGCGAGAGGCCGCTTGATATTCTCATAACCACTAACACCCTGCAGGGAAGAGATATACTCAAAAAAAAGATCGATAAGCTGGAACACCGGATTAGTGTTACCTATATGGTTTTCGATAGCCCGGTTCTTATAAAAAAGGCGGTGGAAATTGCTGAC
>JAOZLO010000397.1 GCA_029934775.1 Desulfocapsaceae bacterium | reverse complement strand
GATACTCAAAAAAAAGATCTATAAGCTGGAACACCGGATTAGTGTTACTTATATGGTTTTCGATAGCCCGGTTCTTATAAAAAAGGCGGTGGAAATTGCTGACCCTGAGTTGCTGGTGCTGATTGAGTTGGAGATATGGCCAGCCCTGATGGCTCAGATGAAGAGGTGTGGTAAAAAAATCATTATTGTCAACGGGCGGATGACTGAAAAGAGTTTTAGCGGTTATAAAAAGGTTCGAGGTCTATGGAGAGCCCTTAAGCCTGATACCATTCTTGCAATTTCAGAAGAAGATAAAATACGGTTTACAGCTCTTTTTGGGCTTGATGAAACCTACCACGTAACCAACATGAAATTTGACCGGATGAAACAATGTCAAATAGTAACAGGGAAGCAGTCTGAGCGTCGTCTAGTGGTACTAGCTTCGATCAGGCAAGAGGAGGAACTGCAGGTTTTCTACCTGATAGAGCAGTTATTGAAAAAATTTCCGGAGCTGGAAATTGGCCTTTTCCCACGCCATATGCACAGGGTAGAGAGATGGACAGAGATGCTCTCTGAAAAAAATATCAGTTGGGTCTTAAAATCTACCAGCCCGAAAGAAGTTTGCTGTTCCGTAGTTATCTGGGATGTCTTTGGTGAGCTCATAAATGGTTACAGGAGGGCAGATGCAGCTTTTGTCGGCGGCAGTCTTGCTCCTCTTGGCGGGCAGAACTTTATTGAAGCCTTTATGAATGGGGTTGTGCCGGTGACAGGGCCTTCAAACTTCAATTTTTTATGGGCGGGTGAAGAGATCATTAGAGATGATCTGGTAAGAAAAGGCAACAACAGAGAAGAGGTACTGCAACTGCTTGTCGATTCACTGAAAAACCCTGTAGATAAAGCTCTCGTCCAGCAAAGAGCTGATAATTATATTGGCCTGAAACAGGGTGGGAGTAGTAAAACCTGTAAATATATTGTAGCCTTACTTTCAGAATCGGAATCAGTGACCAACGTATAAAAAATTAAAAAGAAAAAGTAGAAGATATGAAAGTTATCGCAATTATTCCATCCCGCTACGAATCCAGAAGATTTCCAGGAAAGCCTTTAGCTGATATTGCGGGTAAAACAATGATTCAGCGGGTGTATGAGCAGTCTGAAAAAAGTAATCTAATAGACACGGTTTACGTAGCAACAGACAATGATGAGATTTATACTTCAGTTCAAGAATTCGGCGGCAATGTGGTTATGACCTCTGAAAAATGCGGCTCCGGTACAGACCGGGTTGCGGAAGCAGCTCAAATACTTGCGCTTGCAGAACATGATGTGATCATCAATGTTCAGGGCGATCAGCCCGTTTTGCAGTCAGAGTGCCTGAATGACCTTATTCAGCTTTTTCTCCTGCGACCAGGGTTGGAAATGGGGACACTTGCCTATAAGCTCAACGATGAAAAAGAGATCAATGATCCCAATAATGTGAAGGTGATTTTTGACAGGGATCAATTTGCCATCTATTTCTCCAGAGCAAAAATCCCTTTTGACAGAGATGGGATTGATACTGTTCAATACTATAAACACCTGGGCATATATGCTTACTCCTACTCCTTTCTGCAGGAATTCACCAGACTTCCTCAATCCAGGCTTGAGAATATAGAGAGGCTGGAGCAGTTACGGGTGATTGAAAGTGGCCACCGTATCCAGGTTGCAGTGACAGCTTACAATTCACCAAGTGTTGATGATCCATCTGATATTGCAAAAGTTATTGAGATTTTGGATGCGTGGTAGTATAGAGTTCTGTTGCCTGATATGTCTGGTTTAAACAGAAAAATCTGATGGATACAAATTACGCTGATGACATTACTTCCCGTTCGCCGGGGACAATTCACCATAATCGGCACTGATCCGCTTTAGGGCACCATAAATATGATTGTTCAAAATTTGTGCTGCCTCTTTACTGCGTCCTTTTCGAATAGCTTCAATGATGGGTTGATGGGTCTCAACAAAATCATCTCCTGTTGTGAAAAATGGGTACTCCATCTTCAGGCAGATACGTATCTGGCTGGCCAGGGGGGTCCAGGCCTTTAGCAGACGACTGTTTTCCGACAACCTGCAAAGCATTTTGTGAAATTCCAGATCCGCATTAAAGATTCGTTCTGTGTCATTGTCTTTCACTGCTTTTTTCATCACCTTTACGATTGCTTCCAAACGTGCAATTTTTTCCGGGGTGATGTTTTTGACGGCAAGGTGGATGGCCAGTTCTTCCAGGGCACAGCGAACTGTCATTATTTCTTTGAGATCATTTGAGGAGATGGAAACGACTCGAACACCTTTGAAGGGTTCTGTGATCACCAATCCCTCCTGTTCCAGAATCCTGAGGGCTTCCCGGATGGGAAAACGACTTATCTCCATCTCAGCGGCAAGTTTGGCTTCGACAACACGCCCACCTGGCTTTAAAAGGCCATCTTCGATGGCTTTTCGGATATTGGACAGGGCAATTTCGGTGAGGGTCTGCCTACTTTGTTTCTTGAAAATGGAGGTCATGAAAAATGTGTCCCGAAAGATATTTATGTGTTTCTGTCATATAATGCCAGTGATCAAACCAGAACCAGCCACCCTTTTTTGGGAAAAATGCTGTTTCTCTCCAGGGCATTGTGGTGTCATTGAACTGTTTTCCTATCGTGGCTATGGCAGAATTTGCGTCAAACAGATTAACCTGCATTGAGTTCTGTTTCCCATTAAAATTACAGACTGCAGCATGAATCTGTACATTAAATTTTTTGAATTGTTCTGTGGCGGCATCTTTCCTGTCCTTATAATAATCAAACAGCTCATATTTTTGATCAATGTAGCCAGGGGATACCAGCGATGCATTCAAGTTCCATAACATCAGATGTCTGGCTCCCTTGACAGAAAGTTCTTCCAGTGTATGTATTATGTTAGCTACTACCTGTTCGGTTGTAATATTCATTTCAGGGTCGTGCAGGTCATTGGTGCCGATCTGAACAATGACCAGAGTATCGTTCATAGCAGTCGTGGGCATGAAGTTTTGGACTTGCCATCGTAGACCAGACCACTCCCCGGCATTGGGGTTATAATTACCCATGCCTGACATGGCGCCGCTCCAGGCCCTGACTTCAAAGCTCTTTAGTTCCATGAGTTCCGCCAGATATTCCGACCACATTCTGCCGTTTGAGTTACGGAGGAAACCGTGTCCGTTATCAATACCATTATCGGACAGGCTGTCGCCAAACACTACAAGATGCTGGAATTTTTTCATTTGGGACTCTCCTGGAACAGTGGTTACCTGAGAACACTAACTACCGGCAATTTCAGCCTCAAATTCCTTTACTATTGCTTCCATTTGCTCCTCTGCACCTCTGGGTAATGGAGGAGGTTGATGGGTATCAATAATTTGAATGGCCTTTTGATAGGATCTTTCAAGAATCGATTTGTTTTTCCCTGATGCTTCCCACACCTGCCTGGATTGACGATTAAACAAATTTGCCTGGGATTGAGTTCTGACGTGTTTGAATGTATGGGGATGAGCAAGATAGCTTTTTCCGGGACCTACCTGGCTGATTACCTCAAGGGCAAGGTCCTCTGAACTAACAGATATACCTCTCAATACATACTGGATATTTCTCATGCATTCATGGTCGAGCAGCAGTTTGGCATAGTCGAATGTCATGCCCAAAT